>JASFUC010000091.1:0-5632 GCA_050050475.1 Nitrosopumilaceae archaeon | reverse complement strand
CCTGAACATGCATGATCATCACAATTACATGGTTCTGCCATATCAAAACAAATAGATTTTATTATAAAAGAATTATCCTGATTTTCCTAGCTGGTGTGGAGGGTAGAAAACACTTCCAAACAATGAATGTTTAGGCATAAATCATTAGTAAAATTCGGAAAACTTTTTGATTTTGCCCAAATTATAAGTGAAAATCATTGCAACACTGACATTCTTTTCGGATACAAATCTGCTCTAGTCGATGATTACAAACGCCTCGTTCACAATGAGTTACCATGATCAAAGTTGGCTGATTTTGAATGAATGGATATGCATTTTCAAACCCCGCACTTTGCAAACGATATTCAAAAATGATAATCGTGTTATTTTCTTTTATTCTCTTTTCATTAATTTAGTCTATGCAAGTTTTGGGGCTAGCATTGTTGATTTTTACCATTTCAATTTCAATCTATGTGTGTCAAGACGTATCTGCTCATCACGTTATGGAAGAAATTCCAGTTTCAGCATCTCCTATGGGGATGTCACTCGCCGATGATAGGCTTTATGTCTCAAGTTTTGGCTATCCTCATATTGATATTGTTGATTTAGAAGCCCAAGAAAATGTGGGATTTATCACAACCTCCTCATCTGGCATAATGGATGTTGCAGTAGTTCCTGATAAAAACAAGATCTATACTGCATCTTTTGAAAGTGGTAAAATTGATACATACACCTTGAGTACAAGGTTGCCTATAGATACAATTCCCCTATCCGAATCAGAGTTTACATTCCCTCCATCATCAAGTCTACTATATGGGCATAGGTCCGACATTCATTATATCACAGGAGGATGGGATCTTGAATATAGTCCTGTAGAGGACCTACTTTACGTTGCAAATTATAATTCACATGTGGTTTCTGTAATTGACGCCAAGACAGATAAAGTAGTAGAAACAATATCTGTACCACGACACCCCTTTGCAATCAAAGCAGATCAGATAACAGGGATTGTTTTAGTTGCAAGTCTGGCAGGAAATGAAATTACAATTTTAGAAGATGTAACAGATGAACTTGCAGTCAGACCATTCCATGAGGCAATTAAAACCATTAAGGTCACAGGAGGTCCATGGGGGATTGCAATCGATTCTGAAACAAGCAAGGCTTATGTTGCAAATCGAGGATGTGAATGTCTAACTGTTATTGACCTCGTAAACAAGGAAATAATTGGAAGTATTCCTTTGGGAGACAAAGCGCAAGCAATAGCAGTTGATTCAACTGAACATCAAATTTATGTCTCTTATTTATCTCAAAATAAAATTGTGAAAATTGATGGAGAAACCAATCAGATTGTATCTTCTCAAGCAATTAGTTCTCCAATTTGGGGAATTGAGGTAAATGAAAAAACTCACAAAATCTATGCCTCATTAAAAGATGAAAATAAACTTCTAGTTTTTGGACCACAATCAAAATCATTTAGCATGCCGATAGTTACCCTCCAATCTCCCAGCGCCTATGTTGGAATGGTGAATCTCCACGGACAAGACGTAGATTTGATGGGTGCAGTAATCGACCTTGAAAACTATTCACTTGATCTGACTATTGATACTGATGATGGTGGAAGAATTGCCATTAGCATCCCGAGAGATGTTTTGGATTCCAAACAAGACGGATCTGATGCGCCATTTGAGATAACAATTGACAAAACAAAAGTAGATTTTACCGAATCAATTAATGATGATAAAAGAAGAGTAATTTCAGTTTTAGTTCCAAAGGATTCAGAGACTATTTCCGTTAAAGGAAATAAGGCAGTTCAAGCAATGACTCCTGTTGAAAATTCTAAACGTGAATCCATTCCTGTCACTCCATCACAAGTAATCTGCGAAGGAAAAGTTTGGGTAGAAAACACCAAGGGACGAATTGCATGTGTCACTCCTTCTACTGCTGAAAAACTAGTAGATAGAGGATGGGGTAATTACTTGGACTAAACCTTTGCAAAAAATGGAATTAGAAAACTCTTGCAAACAACATCTGAAAAATTTACTTGAAAATGCCCAATTTACTTTTGATGGAATGTCATCAAGATGGGATGATTTACAGCCAAAAAGAAAATTTGCTGTAAAAGTATCTGAAGACTTTCATCTGGGATTTATTTTTGGAAAAATTGAAGATAGTTTTGTAAATTGGTTTTACACAAAATATGGGCGGTCTCTTGAAGATAATGAATACAAAGAGTTTTGGTCAATTTGCAAAAAACACGTTAGAAAATTGCATGAGCAATATGACTTATTTTATTTCCAAGAATAAATTCATTTTCAAATTTGAAAATCCTAGTTTCACTTTAAATGATAACAAAAGAAATGTTTTTCCATGTCGGAATTAGAAAATACATACGACCAATATGTTGCTAGTTTGGAACAGAAGTTGCCAAAGGTCGATCCCAATCTTGTTCACAGAGTGATGTATCTGGAACGTAAACTGTCTTCAGAATACATTAAGGAACCTCAAGTAACCTTGATGATTGAGTACAAATCTGGTTTGGATATGGACAAAAAGCTTTTTGATTTGAGAGAAAAATTCTCACTTGAAGCAGAATACAGTGATGAGCAAAATGTTCTATTCACTATGGGCAGAATGAAGGTGGGCAGACTAGAAGAAATTGCGTCTGATGAGGATATTGTGAAAATCACAGGAAAAGCAGCACCGATAATTCGTTCCTGATTTTTACTTATTTTTATTCAAATTAGAAAATAAATTCATTTTATTTGGGCATCTAATTTCAAAGAAATTCATTAAATCAGAATTTGTCATAAAATAAAATTACAATTTGCATTAATTCTGAATTAAATGGTACAACTCTCAAATTCATTTGTGGAAATTGGAATCTTTCCTTAAATTTAATTATATATTTATCAGTTAATAATGAAATTGAATCAAAACACAAAAACTATCCTAGCGATATCTGTTGCAGCAGTTTTCTCTCTGTCTGTTGTTGCGATAAATGGAATTCCTCAAGCAACTGCTGAAAAGTTCCAAAATCCTGATTTTGAATCAGATGACTGCATAGTTACAGGTTTTGCACAAGCAAATTACCCAAACTATGAGGACTTGGAATGCGAAATGAAAGCTTGGTTGCAAGAAAACGGCAAGCACCTAAAATATCAAATCAAAATTTCTGGAATGGAATTAAAAGATACTAATTCAGATCCGACTGATGATGTTGATGGAATGCATATTCATCAGGCAACTGCACCTGATACCACTCCTGCTAATCCAAAAGGGCCACATCAGCTAAATATCTTTGGACATCCGGGGGTTGATGACGCTTCAAATGTTGCAATACCAAAAAAGGGAATTGTGAAAGGAATTTGGGATGATAAAGATGAAAATCTTTCCTATGGTGAGCCTGATAACTCTCATAAACTAAGTGAGAATTTGGGACTATTGTGTGAAGGAAATGTGTTCAGCGCAGTTCATGGTCAACTTGAAGACAGACCGGGACACAAGGCACCATACATGAAAATCGTCTTTGAGCCAACTGAAAAAGGATTACAACTCTGTGAAAAACTAGGATACTAGACAGAAAACTTTTTTCTTTTTATTTTTCAAAATATGTTCTAACTCTAATCACGGTATTGTATTATTAGTTTGATGCCCTTATAGTTAATTGATGCAAACTGGTATCTCATGTTCTGTTTTTGATGATAAACTGATTTTGGAAATTTTGTAGGGTGTTTACCCGATATGATGAATCCATTTGTGAGATTTGAAATTAATTTTTCATACTCTTTTTAATTTTTGAAGGTTACTACTTAGAGACCTAAAAAATGCTAAATAATCTTAATTCAAGTACCTCTTTCTCCAATAATATCTCCTATAATTTCTTCGATAAGGTCCTCAACAGTAATTATTCCCTCCAACATTTTTTTATCATTTACTACAATTCCCATATGGGTGTCGTGTTTTTTTAGTTCAATTAACAAGTCGCTTATTTTTTCTTCTGAAAAAACAAAAAATGGTTTTCGTGAAATTTTCCCAACTCTAGTTTTGCTGTATTGATTTTCAGGCAATCTGGCAATGTCCCAGATATGTAGGATTCCAACAATGTTTTCACGAGTTTCTGAAAATATTGGAACCCTTGAGAATTTTTTTTCCTTTATTTGTGGAAAAACATTAGAAAGAATGCTTTCTTCATTTAGTGAAAAGATCTCCTTTTTTGGGGTCATTACATCTACGATAGGTTTATCATCAAACTCTAGAGCTTTGTGAACAAGGTCATATTCCTCCTCTTCAATGGCTTTTTCTGACAAACCCAAATCTACGAACTCTTTGATATCTTCTTCAGTGATGGGCTTTGGATTGGAATGCCCCCCTACCAATTTTAAAAATCCCTTAGTTAGAATCCCCAAAAAAAGGACAAGAGGGTACATAACATATGTAAAGGCAAGAAGAAAATTGCTAAATCTTAAAGCCACTTTATCAGAGTAAATATTAGAATAAGTCTTGGGAAGAATTTCCCCAAAAACTAAAACTAAAAACGTCATTATTCCAATTGCAATTCCTACTCCTTGATCGCCAAGTAATTTTATGGTAACATCTGCGGCTAAAACTGAAGAGGCAACATTTACCAACGTATTTCCTAGATTGACACTAGATGTCATTATGCTTGGTTTCGATTTTAATTTGTATAGTGAAGAAGAACCCCGTATTTTTTTCCTATATAGTCTTAAAACTTTTGATCTTCGAGTACCAACTATTGCTATCTCTAGTCCACTAAACAAGGCATAAAATACAAGGAGAATTCCAATGGCTATTATCTCAATTTCAATATAGTCCAATGAAGAATAATATTCATTGTTAGGTTAAAGCCTATTTTAGAATATCATTTCTGACAATATGTTTCCAGAAAATTTGAGGGAACAGCAGTTAATCGATGTTAACTGGCTATGAAATATCGTGGTTACGTGAATTATTTTTTGATGCAACGTCCCAAAATGCCTAGAATAGGACACATTCATGATTTAGGCGTAAATAGTAACTAGTTAAAAAATAGCATATTCTTAGTAAATAGTCGTGACTCGCATCATTAAGTATATACGCTATCATTTTTTTCACGTGAAGAAAATCAACAACAAGTTTGTAATTAGAAATTAATTTGGGCTATGAAGTGGTTTTGAAATTTTATTTGATTCAAAATTTTAAGCAGTATGACGGATCCTTAATCACGTTTCAAACTTTTGTTAGAGTATATACTTAAGGATTTGAATCACGCGTAATTGTAAGGAATCTGTTATTTTTAGACTAGTTTGATTTTATGCCTAAATTACGAATGTGTCCTATTTTACATAAAATAAGACGTGGGCGATTTTATCTGCAACAAATGAAATGCAATATTTTTGTCTCTAAAACCTCAGTTAGTGTGACAAACTTTTCTTAGGATTTTTTGGTGGTATTATCTCAGAAGAAAAAATTCTGCATATTTTTATTTATTTCTGAATTGGGTTCTGTTTCCTTTATGGGACATTTTATTCGTGTTTTTGGTCGGGACATGAGGATCAATCTATTTGTATTCTCTATGTTCATAATGACCACATTTAGGGCAAACATAAAGCACCAAATGTTTCATGTCTGGAAGATTTAGAATTTCAGTATCTGC
>JASFUC010000090.1:0-5725 GCA_050050475.1 Nitrosopumilaceae archaeon | reverse complement strand
CATTGTTTTTAATCCATGAGGGAATTGAATTAGTTCCTGTACCAGTACCTGTAGATGTTGGTGGAATCTTCATTATTCCTTCTTTGATTAACCATTGAATACTTTGAACAAAGGAGTTATCATCAACGGATCCATCTGCCCACCATCCTGCAACATTTTTTATCCAAATAGGAATCCCATCTGTATCATATGTATATCCTAATGATTTATGATTAAGAACACTTGATGGTGTAGTCTCATCCCATGGAAACATTTTGTCATTTAGGTTGTGTCCAAGTGGTCCACCAGTAACCGGTGAATATCCAGTAGGGTGGTTTGATTGCCACTGAGCCCATATTCTATCTATGTTACAGTGATGTAAAAAGAAAATAGGATCATTGGGTGATGAGCCTAACGTCATAGAGCCGCCCACCCACATGTGAACACGATTATGAATCATTCCTGAGCCTATCCATCCTTCCAAAGTGTTTCTAAAGCTAGGGTTGCTAGAGCCGGTCCAAGGACTAGTGTCATAAGGAGTTATCGTAAGACAATTTGTAACCTCTATATCTGTAGGCAATCTGTTAGTGTTTGCCATGAATTGTCGTCTCAAATAAGGTCCATCGATGCTTAATGGCCAGTTTCCAGAATCATGGGCAAACGGACCTGACATAACCTTGTTGTCACCAACCCTTCCGTTTCCTCCCATAAAATCGGAATTCCATATCGAAGAGGTAGTAAGGTTGTCAACAGTCCAATCCCAATAAGGAAGAGTTACAGATGAATCTATTCTTTGCAATTCTAATTCAAATCTCCTTAGATATTCTCTATGCCATGGAAGGAATACAGGACCTCTATGAGCTGCATTTCTAAAATTTGAAGAAACATTAGATGGTGTTGCATGTGCCATTGCATCAACATGCATTTGTACAAAGCTATCGTATGTGCCATCGGCCTTTAATGCCAACACGGCATCAACAAAGTTGGATTTCTCTTCTGTAGTTAGGGTTGCTTGGTTTTTTCTTACTCCCATTAAGTCTTAACCTCTGAGAAATTAAAATTATCAATTAAAGCCCTTCCTAAATCTTCTAAAGAAGAGTATCTAGAATATGGAAGCTGCTGGCATGAAAAAGTTCCAGAGGTTGCTTCTAACAAAAATTCAATTTCTTTTCCATTAACAAATAATTTTGGATTATCTTTATCTTCCTTAATCTCAATTTGTTTTTCTTTATATGTTATTTCTGCCATTATTTTCTTACCTTGTTACGAGTGTTAAAACGTAGAAGATATAAAAGAATAATGTATTTCATACTCTCATATCGGGATATTATGATATCCTGTAAGAATATTTCAACACTTGTGATTAGATAAACAAATTACAATATCATCTAAAGAAAATAATACAATAGCAAATATTTACCTCCAAGGTATCAATAAAACGTCTTTTGACTTCCAAACCAACCCTTCAAAAAAAATCGGAATTTACCAAAACATATCATTGGTTTTTTTGTGATATTGTGAGTAGTGCTCATCCCTCTGTCCCAACTCAAGAGCAATTGCAAAAGATCCATAAATTTTACGAACTGGTTTCAAAATCCCCCATAATGAAGCAAAAAGATCCTAACAGGGTTGTGGTACCAACTGGAGATGGGTATGTTGTTGGCTTTTCTGATAGCCTTGAAAAACCAATAATCTTGGCAAAAAATTTGCTTCAAGAAGTTAAAAAATACAACAATACCAGAAAGGGTAAAGAAAAACTGCTACTACGAATTGGAATTGAAAGTGGCCCAGTCTATGTAATCAAAGACCTTGTAACCAAAAAAAATGCCTTTTGGGGTCCAGGAATTATTATGACTAAACGAGTCATGGATATTGGAAAGGAAAATCATATTTTAGCATCCAAAAGAATTGCTCAGGACTTGATGAAATTATCAAAAGACTATGCTTTACTTTTTCATTCTATTGGGGAATATGAAATTAAACATGGTGAAAAAATTGAAATCTATAATGTGTATGGGAACGATTTTGGAAACAAGATATTTCCAAGATCGGGTAAAAAAATGTCCAAAAAAGAAGGGGACAAGGAAAGAAGGACCACAAGCAATTTTAAATTCAAAAAAATTGAAATTAATCTTAAAGTTACCAATTCAGAAACAATGATGACCCACCATATTTTTGATTGGGATCTAGTGAATATATCAGGAAAAACTCAACCACAAGTTCTATACCAATTAGGCGGAGAGACAAAAAAAGACCTTTCGGAATTAAAAATTAAGATTCAGGATGGTAAAGGAAACAAACTAGACATTGTACGAATAGATGCAAACAAGCCTCTTTTCAAAGAATTTTTTGTAAGATTAAATCAACCAGTAAAACCAAGAAGTGAGCTAAAAGGCTTGAGATTACAGTATGATTGGGAAGAAATTAGTAGAGAATTTATTTTCGAGTTGCCTACGGACTGTAAAAAATTTAAATTTAAAATATCATTTCCTAATGAAGCTCAATCAAGAGTAAGATTTTTCAAAAGAGTGGGATTTAGTGAAAAACAACCCTTAGAGCCATTAATCAGCTATGGGGGGAAAAATTCAGAAGTTGTTTGGGAAGGAAAAAACCTTCATGCCCATGATGAATACATCTTTCAGTGGTAAATGAAAATTTATTTTAATATTCTGAGCAATTTATCATCAGTTCCATCTGGAAAACCTTTGCCATCAGTATTTGAAGTGATTACGTAAAGACTTCCTTCTGAACCTTGCACAACATCTCTTATTCTTCCGACTCCGCTTAAAATGCTCTTTTGAGATTTCAGTCCATCCTCCAGACTTAATTGATAAAGGTTTGAGGCGCGCAACGAAGTCATCACAAATGAATGCTCCAAATCAAGGGCATCTCCGTAATAAAAGAGGATTCCTCCTGGTTCTATGCCTGGATCATAGCACATTACTGCGCCTTCAAACTCCTCTGTTTTCAGACATTCATTTTCAGGCCAACCATAATTTTTCCCAGGTTTGATGAGATTAATTTCATCATTTTTTTCAGGACCCAATTCTGCAGCATACATATTTCCTGTTTTATCCCAAGTCAAGCCTTGTGGATTTCTAAATCCATAAGAGTATACAGGCGAATTGGAAAACGGATTATCATCAGGAATGGTTCCATCATCATTTAATCTTAAAATTTTTCCAGCCAAAGAGTTTAGATCTTGCGGGAGATGAGATGCATCAGAGACAGTTCCTGTTCCCACGTATAATTTATGGTCAGGACCAAATTTTAGAAACCCACCATTTGTAAAAACAGACCCTGGGATTTTGTCAAAAATTGTTGTTGCGTTTTGAAGTTTATTGTCAGATTCAGTAATCCTAATCACCTTATTCCATAAAGAGTCATTGTCTTGGTATGTCAAAAAGACATAGAGAAAATGATTTTTTTCATAATCTGGATGAACGGCGATACCTAATAGCCCACCATCAAAAACATCTGCAGGTCTAAATGTAGCTAGTGGTTCTTCTAACAATTCATTATCTTGAATTACTCTAATTCTACCCTCTTTTTCTGTGACAAAAATTTTATCATCATGTACGGCAATCGAACGAGGGTTTTCAAGATTTTCTGCAAGGATTGCAACTGAGTTATCTTCTACTTTAGCAGATGGCGGTTCTGGTAAAGGAAGTGGATCATCTTCTGAAGTTAATACAAAAAATGAAAAAATGATTGCGCCAACAATTCCTGCAATCCTTAATCTTTTATCCACTGAGCTTTCCTCCCTTCAAATCCTATTAATTACTTTCAAGGATTTGATAACGCGTATATACGGCGCATTTTCATTTACGAATCAGCGGGGTGGGGAAGTCAGACTATTTAGGGCTAGGTCATCCCGGCGGGCTCATAACCCGCAAATCAGTAGTTCAAATCTACTCCCCGCTACTTAATTTCCATAAACAGAGAACCAAGAAGAAGAATCATCAAATTTTGAATTTTTGTTTATTTTCCCTACCCGTGTGATAGGCCTACTGAGATGCCTATGCGCAGAAATATCTGGAATGTATAGTTGTTTTTTGATTTTTCTAGGAATTTCTAATCCAATCTTATTTTTGGCAGTTTTTCCACATTTTACACATTTGTAGCCTTGATTCTTTCCTTTTGACTTCATTTTTTTATTGCATTTTAAGCAAAGAGGATTGGTCTGGACAATGTTTTTTTCAAGATTAATAATTTCAATAAATTCAAGATTTAATGTTCTTGGGTGAGTTTTTGATGCTTTTCTTATTCCTCCTCCCACTCGTATCTTGTCTCCTTTGATCAAGTTCAATCCAATGGAAGATAATCCAGTAGGTTGGTATATTGCACAATGAATTTCTGTGTAATCAGTAGTAATTGAAAAAAATACGTGTCCACCTTTTTCAATTTTTGGAATGGATGATACTAGACCGATAACAATTCCAGACGCATAGGGTTTGAGAGTTTTTTTAGTTAGAGTGTTTTTGAGATGATCACCTGTTCCCTGATTTGACTTGAATATCAAGTGTCCATCTAACTGTTCTTTAGTTTCCAGAATTTTTGTTGCCTCTAGCAATGATTCAATTTTTTCTCCACGTACTCCATAAAACACCGGATCAGGTCCATGGGGTGTAATGAGTACACGAGATTTTTTATCATCAAAACTATTGAATGTGTGAGGAAAAGTAAGTTGTTGCATTGTTTTTACGCTTTTAGCAGAAATTTTTCTTTCTTTTCCAAATTTTGAACGTTTTCTATAGCTAAGTAATTCTAGTGTGTGATCATCAAAATTATATCCTATGGCACCAATTGCACCAACAAGTCCTTGTCCATTTCCTTTGTAAAAAATTTCAAGATTATTTTTTGAAGCAAATTTTTTGGCGTGATTTCTGTTGATTAGCTGCCATAATGCCAGTTTGCTAAATTCTGTAAATTCAGAAGGAATGTTTGTATTTTCATAGAATACAAGCCCAGGATTAGCCCCATTTTTGGTATCAGAGTATTTGGAGACAAACCCTTTGATTTTATTTTTAATTTTTGAGGGGTTTTTGGTTCTTACCTTTAGAGATACTGCACCATTACCTCGTGTTTTCCAGGGAATATTGGGATTAAATCGGATTAATTTTGGGTAATCCAGAAATTCTAAGCCTTGTTTTTTTAAATAATTTACAATCTTGTATGCTAGAAATGTGGTACACATTCCCTTTGGTGAGTCTGTATCATCAAAACCAATATGGAGTGTACAAGAATCTTTCATTAATTCATAATTATTTGTCAGACATTTTTAGTTGTCGAGTTTTACAGTTGGTTTAAATTAAAATCACAATACTTGAAGCTGAATTGATAGTAATAGATGAAGCCCGAATTTATGAAGAAATAAAATCAAAGCAGCCAGCTTCAGTATCTCTGAATGGCCCTGATGGAATTTTGCCTCAGATTCAGCAAACTGCTATCAATATTACAAAAAAATTTGGAATTCCAGCGTACGTTTTGGCAGATACCACATGGGGAACATGTGATCTGAATTCAAATGCAGGAAAAATTTTGGGGACTGGAATTCAATTTAATGTTGGACATACAATTAACACTGAAACAATTGAGAAAAATGTAATTTTAATTGATGCATTTGATGATGTGAGTTTTGATAGTGTAGCAGACAAATGTGGAAAAATATTATCTGGTAAAACTATTGGGCTTGTGACAGACAGTCAACATCTTCATCAGATGGGCAATGTTGAGAAAATTTTAA
>JASFUC010000089.1:0-5739 GCA_050050475.1 Nitrosopumilaceae archaeon | reverse complement strand
AAAATAATTATTGCAATTTCTCCGAACTCAGGTACCACAGTGAAGATAATTACTTCTCGTTTTGGCCCTGTCCAACTTGTTTCATTTTCCGGAATACCAATCCCATTAATTGATATTGCAATTGTTATTGGCTCGTCAGAATTTAGGGGTCTGGTATTCATTGTGGATAGTCCTTTTTCCGAGTAAAGATTACTGTTTGAAAGAATGGCTTGTTCTTGTTGTGTAATTTCTATTCCATAATTTACTTTTGTTTGTAATCTGTTGTATTTATCTAAAAATGCTAGATTAATTTCCATTGATTCATTTATTGTTGGCGCGCTAGATATTATCTGGATATTCAATTCCCCGTCTTCCGTCATTCCTCGAAGCAACGTTTGATCCTTGTTTTCGGCTGGTGTGGTATCAATAATTCCCGTTTCTGATTCTTCATAACTTTCTGAAATTTCTAATTGAGAATAATGTTTACTTCGTTCGATCAGCTTTTCTACCCTGTCAGGACCATCATATGTCCAATAATAATCCTGATAAAGACTTGCACACACTCTTGATTCTAGGGAATGTTTATGGTGTTCAAAAAATTTTTCCTGTAATATTTCGTAAAGTGGAAGGTTTTCCTCACACCATTCTATTCCATTCTCAGTAAAGTATCCATTTGAAAAGAATGGATTTGCATACCCCATTTCACTAGGATAAAAAACACTTGATAATGCAAAAACAGTCAATCCTGATACCAGAACTTTGTTCAACTACGCTCACCAATCAAATTTATGATTAATATTTTACTATTCTAAGTTAATTGGTTAAAATTATTCAAAACTGAAAAAACTTCTATTTAGATGATATTTCTTTTTGAAAGGGAGTTGCCTTTACTCATAGAAGAAATCTGATCTTGCAAATCTAAATTATAACATGATAAAGAGCAAAATCCCTCTCTTTTATTTTCCATTTCTCGTCCACATCTCTTACATCTGGCCATTTTTTGACAAATTTTTCCTGTAAAATGGATATAATAACGATTTCTAACCTGCTATTTTTTCTATTATTTCACTAAAAATCCAAGGTCCACATTTACAATCTTCCTCCTGATTTACAAAAAACCCTTTTTCATTTAATTGATTAATAATATCAACAGAAAACGGCAAAGCTCCGGTAGCACCTGGTGAGTTATAATTAAGAATGTGAAATGATGAAGATTCTTCCAAAAGAATTACATCTGGTACAAATTTGCCGTTTTTATCTATCACAGAAGATCTAATTCCCGCAGTTCCTTTCTCAGTAATTTTACCTGCATCAATTTTTGGTAAGAAACCTTTTACTCTGTCTATCATTGATGATTTTGACATCGAGGACTGGATTTCATTTATTGCAAGTTCCTGAAATTGTTTGTCAAATATAGCTTTTCTGGCACCTGATCCTAGCATTTCTAACATTTTAGGGATAAATTCTTTGAGATTTTCTGATTTATTATATCCGTATGGGCTAAAAACAGGAACTGCATTTGGTCCAATTTCACAAGTTCCGTCTACTCTAATTATCCAATGTGGATCTAAAAATGGATAGTCTGGAAATTCTGGAACTGAATATACACTCCTTTTGGTTAAATTATAGTATTCTTTTGGAGCTTTCCAATACTCTCCTCTAAAATGAACATCTGTGAAATTTTTTGCAATATCTACACTGTGAGCAATGTCAATAGATTCCCCTCCTGCTGCATTAATAATGAACTTTGCAAAAATTTCATGCTCGTGATTCAAAACAACTTTCCATTTGTTATTTTCTTTTTTTATATCTGTGACTTTGGTGTTTAAAAGAAACTTTGTTCCATTTTGTTTACTGTCTCTCATTACTGATTTTGTTAGGGTTGAATAATTTGTTGACGCATCTTTGTATACACAAAGTGCTGCATCACATACTATTTCTGGCTCTGATTTTTTTATATCAAATTTTGATAGTAGTTCTATTTGTTCTTCCAAGAGTCCATTTTGTTTTCCCCATTTGAGATATTTTTCAAGAACTTTTGTACCCTTACTATCTCTTGAAACTTCAATAACTCCATCCTCTTTGAAGGGTAAATTGTTGAGTTGGGAATATGTTTTCCACATATCGTATCCATGAAAAGCTGCTTTTGCAAACATCTTTTTTTTGTCAGGATTGTACAGGTATGGTGCGTGAACTTTTCCTGTATTTCTTCCACTTGTATGAAATGCTACTTTTGGGGCCTGCTCAACCACTGCAATTGTTTTTGATTTGTTAAGAAATGACAAAAAATATGATAATGAGGTTCCAAGAATCCCTCCCCCTATAATTACAAGGTCAAAATTATGTGTCAATTATTTCATTTCTTATTTGATTTTACTTAATATTAAATTCAATATTTAGCAATCAAGCTTAATATCGTATAATAATTCATTAACATACATGTTTCCTGACAAATGCTCAATAACGGAACAAGGAAAACCATGTGTAAATCCTCCTGAATTTGTTGTTTCCGTTGCTGTCGGGACTGAAGAGTATATGGTTGGTGTCACCTGTAATAAACACAAACAGATTGTATCCGGAAAAATTAAAATTCTTCAAAAAGAAAATAAGGTTCCTTCTGGAAAGGTCGGCTTTTCACCATTAAAAGCTGTTGGAACAGATTGTATTCATGGTAATGAAGAAGATTTCATTCAATTAGATGCTAAAAATTTTAAAAATTGAAATAATTATTATTTTTTAATAACGTTAATGCTTTATGAACTATTGTCTGATCTAGTGCAAATCAAAGATATTTTATTGATAGTAAAGAATCCGTCTGCAACAAGTGAAATAAAAACCAATAATCTTACTATTAAGCAGAATGAAAAATGGATCACTATTGGTAGTAATGACGATCCCGCTCACCTACACATTAATTCCGAAATGATAAAGTCAATCAAATTTATTGAGGAAAAGAAACCTGAACGTACAAGCTTTAGCGTGAGGTTTTATGATCAAAAACAAGAGCGTGTAATTGCTGCCTTTTTTACCAAAATGTATGATGAAAACAAAAATCTAGATATTTCTAGAAAAAATCTTTATGATGGTTTACAAAAAAAATTCGGTTCTGTGATTCAAATTTAAATAAAAAAATCTTGTCTGAAAAGACAAGGAAAAATATTATTGTTGTAATTCTTTTTTCTTCTTCTCTTTTTCAGTTTGTTGTTTTGCTAATTCTAATTCTTCATTAGTATGTTTGAATTTTTTCAACCTATTTTTAGATGAAATTGTTTATATAAAAACCGCAGTATTTTTTTTAAATACAAATTGTGACTAAATCTCCATTTGGTTTCTAATATCCTACAGAAAACTTTGGTTTTTTACCTACAATCCCCAATTGGAGATTTTCTATTGTCATTTTGGCCATTTTTAATCTCGTTTCTTTTGTGGAACTTCCAATGTGTGGTGCTAAAACAACATTTTTAATTTTTGTAAGGGGGTGATTTTTTCCAATAGGTTCGGATTCAAAAACATCTAGCCCTGCGCCGGCAATTATTTTGCTCTTTAATGCCTCAATTAGATGATTTTCATTAATTATTTTTCCTCTGGCGGTATTAATTAAAAACGACGAATTTTTCATCTTTCTAAAAATTTTTTTATCAAATAATTGTTCTGTTGATTTTGAGTATGGTACATGAATTGAAATAATATCGCTTTGAGCCAATAATTTTTCAAAAGTTACATATTTTGCTTCCAATGTTTTTTCTTTTGTTTTACTAACTTTGTTTCGATTGTGGTATATTATTTTCATGTCAAAAGATTTTGCTCGTTTTGCCAGGGCACTTCCTATTCTTCCCATTCCAAAAATCCCTAAAGTCTTATCTTGCAAATCTGTGCCCACATAATCATATGCGCCGTAGATTTTTTTCCAATTTCCATTTCTTATTGTTCTGTCCCCTTCAGAAACCCGACGCATTACGTCAAGAATTAAAGAAAACGCAAGGTCTGCTGTGGCTCCGGTTAAAACTTCGGGGGTGTATCCAACTCTAATTTTTCTTTCTTTAGCATACCCTGTGTCTATATGATCAAAACCTACACTGTATGTACTGATCACTTTGAGATTTTTTGCACAATCGATTAATTCTTTACCAATTATATCATAAGGAAAACAAATGAGGCCATCTATGTCTTTAATCTTAGTTGCTAATTTTTTCTTTGGAATTGGAATTTTCCCAGAATGAATTTCAATATTATATTGTTTTTTCAATTCCATTAATGCAAAATCATGAAGAGTTCTAGTCAGAAACACTCGTTTTTTCTTCATCATAACTGAAATTCATCTCAAACCATTTATACGATTTCTTTCTAGACTTCTCAGATGAATTCTGAAGAGGAAGAAGAATTTGCTATATGTGTAGAATGTGGAAATTCGATCGAAAAATGTGTTTGTGTGTGTCCTTATTGTGGTGAACGTGATAAATGTGAATGTGCGTTGTTTGATGCAGCTACAGGTGGTTAGTAAAATATTTTCACCGTGTTATTAATAACTGCAAAAATTTGGTAATTTACTATGGATTCTGTTGATTTTACTTGGTTAATTGGTGGACCGCAAGGGAGCGGAGTTGAATCAGGAGCTAATGTTTTTTCCAAGGTATGTGCTGAGTTGGGATATCAAGTATTTGGAAAAAGGGAATTTCACTCTAATATTAAAGGCGAACATAGTTATTTTACAGTGAGAATTTCCGATAAAAAAATTCGTTCAAATCTTAATGATGTGACATTAATGATTTCTTTTGATGCTGAAACAATCTTTCGACATTACTCAGAAGTGACTTCTGGGGGAGCAATAATTTATGATTCTGATTTACAGAACACTGCCACTGAATCTGTTCATACTTTGGACAATTTTTTTAAAAAAAGATTGCATGATGAACTAGAATCAAAAAACAAACCATTTACTATTGAAGGTGTTTTGGAACTAGCAAAAGAGAAAGGTGTTCAACTTTACCCCGTCTCATTCAAGAGCATTCTTGCAAGTCTTGCTGAAGAAACTGAGAATCCTAGACTCAAGGGACTTGTTAGAATGTATAATGTGATAGGGGTCTCGCTTTCATTAGGCTTGATTAGAATGCCTCCAGACTCACTTCTTAAATCAATAGATTCAATCTTTTCCAAAAAACCTCAAATTGCAGAAATAAATAAACAGGCCGCAAATTACTCTTACAATTTTGCAACCTCCAAATTTACCGACTTTCATTTGACATTACCTGGAATAGAAAAACAATCTGATACTATTCTTGTTCAAGGTCATCAAGGAACTTCCATTGGAAAAATGGTAAGTGGATGTCGTTTCCAATCTTACTATCCAATAACTCCTGCATCTGATGAAAGTGTTTTTCTTGAATCAAATGAAATTTTAGAAATCCAAGACGACCGTCCTGGCTCAACTGCAGTAATTCAAACAGAAGATGAAATCTCCGCAATTGGTATGATGATTGGTTCATCTTTGACTGGAACACGATCGTCTACATCTACATCTGGACCGGGATTTGCTTTAATGGCCGAGGCCATTGGATGGGCAGGTATGAACGAAGTTCCTATTGTTTTGACTCTTTATCAAAGGAGTGGTCCTTCTACTGGACTCCCCACTAGACATGGTCAAGATGATTTAACTTTTGCAGTAGCAGGAAGCTTTGGTGATTTTCCAAAAATTGTTTATGCTTCAGGTGATATTGAAGAAAGCTTCTATGATACTGGAAAATGCTTTAACTACGCAGATGT
>JASFUC010000088.1:0-5837 GCA_050050475.1 Nitrosopumilaceae archaeon | reverse complement strand
CACTTGCATATTCAGCTTCTGAACCAATTCAGCTGGTTTCTCTTAATGGACCTCTGAAAAAAGGACAAGAGACGGGGAAAGCGATTTGGACTCCAGATGGTGAAACAAATTATGAATTAACCTTTGTTGATCCTGAAACCAATATGGGAACATGGATGTTCTCGGGAAATGCTTTAGCAATACATACCAAAAACCAAGAACAGTTTACGGCCACTGTTTCAGTATATGCAGAACCAACTACTCCTGGAATGAAAGGACAAATGAGTATGCAAGAACAAAATAGCGTTAAGCAAGACAAAGACGCTAAAATGAAAGGACAAGATAACATGGCAAAGAATGCCACCAAATCAGATAACATGGGAATGACAAAACGAACCATTCCTCCAGTAAAACAGATCAAGTCAGGAATTTCTCCACAAGATGTCACGTGTAAGGAGGGATTTGATTTAATCTTCAAATCCCACAATGGAAAACCTATCTGTGTTAAACCATTCACAGCTTCAGTCTTATTGGAGCGTGGATGGGCAGTGTCAAGTCCATAATTATTTTTCTTTTTTATTTTTTATCAATTCCAAAAAATAATTTCAACTTTCGAATCTTCTTGGGCTTAACTACTAATTCGTTGACAAAAATGGTTCTTGGGGATTTGAGATTGCAGTGTCCAGGCATTCATAAAATTAATCATTTTAAAAAAATCATCCTGTTTTCAAATTAGATATCAAATATTTTAGAATGACTTACGATTGTATCTGTATTTTTCTTTTATTGATCATTATTGAAAGAACAACAGATGCCAAAGAAATCAACGCTGCTGAAGTAAATATGGCAACATATGCCGTTTCAGTTGGAAATTCTCCGCTTATGCCTTCAATTGTTCCGCTGTAGGTGTCCTGAAATACTCCTGCAAAAACTGGACCAACTGACATTCCGACTAAATTCAAAAGCATAGCCATTCCCAGAGCAATTCCAGTCACTTTCATGGGAACAGAAACCAGTATCACATTAAAGCCTCCCGCGATGGAAAGGGATAGTCCGACTGCAAGGACGGTAAGCCCCACCATAACTGATTCTTCCGTTGCATGAAACATCACTAGTAAAAGGAAACCTATTGTTGCAATAGAAGTGCCAAATAGTATTACTCTGTAATTTTTGATCTTATTTAGAAGATATCCCGAGATGACAGTGGTTACCAAGAACACGAGCATGAATGGTAGTTGTATATTTGCAACCTTTAGAGCATCCCCACCAAATCCCAAAGGAATAGGACTTCGTACCATTACCGTTACGGTAAGGTAAACTGAGAAAATAGAAAGGGAGACAAGTAACAAGATCAAAGTCGGTGGAAGAAAATTCCTATTAGCCATCAATTTCAAATCCAAAAGAGGATTGTTTACTCTCTTTTCTGTAACAATGAAAGCAAAAAGGGATGTTGCAGATACTGCAAAGAGCCCCATAACATAATATCCTGCCTCTTTACTTTCAAGAAAAGTTATTGCACTTAGAAACGTCACTATTGTTGCTGTCAAAAAAATGGTTCCCTTTAGATCAAGAGATTTGTTAACAGGCTCATTATTTTCTCCCATGACATCTGGATTTGAAGAAGGTATTAACCTCCAGATTATTATCCAAAGAGCTATGCCAATGGGCAAGATAGCTACAAATGTTGCCTGCCATCCATAGTTTTGAATTATTGCAGCACCACCCACAAGACCAAATATTGCCCCTGCAGGAAATGTAGAGCCGAAAATTGTTTGAGCCATCGCAATTTTTTTTTCGGGAATAGTAGTCCGTATAATTCCAAATGCAACTGGGAACATAGCCATTCCAACGCCCTGCAATGCTCTTGCAAACAACATTACCTCAATGTTTGTAGCAAATCTTCCGATAAAGACTCCAATTATGTAAATCGGGATAATCATTAGCAGGATTTTTTTCTGGCCATGAATATCCGAAAGCCTTCCAGCAATTGGAGTCATAACAGCTGCTGCGATGATATATGCAGAAAGCATCCATGATGAGGTGCTATATGAAATGTCAAACCCCTCAACAAAGTCAGGAATTGCTGGAATAATCATGGTTTCATCAAACATGACAATCATGCCCACACAGCTCAAAATGATGAGGGTTTTCCATGCAGATGTAGGAATTTTGTCAGACACAGAAACATCCCCAGGGTTTTTCATTTTTTTACATCAATCCTTTTTTTATACACTGAATCCCAATAGTTTTGTAGATTTTGAGATATTTTGTTTAAATTTTCTAACGTACGCTTGACCTCACTTTCAGATATGTTCTTGGTTGCAATTTTTTTAATTGATAATGCCGATTGAATCATGCTATCGACTAATCGATCTGCCTTTGATGTAATGGATATCCTCTTTATCCTTCGGTCCTGTTTGTCATTTTGTCTTTTTACAAGATGTTCTTTTTCCATTTTGTCAATCATGACCACAAGTGTTGGCGTTTCTATTCCAACTTTGTCTGCAAGTTCCTTTTGTGTCATACCCGGTTTAAGAGATAAGGCATAGATGACTTTAGATTGCGCCAGTCCTAGTCCTACATCTTTGTTAAGTTCATAATCAAATATTTTTTGAAACATCTTTGTAGTGTTATTAACTATAAATCCGATACTTTTTTCATGATCATAATTTCTCATAGTAAGCTAATAATTAGATAGCTAATAAATAACATTTTCCCCATCTATTAAAATAGAATTTCTTTAAGAGTATGTTTTCATAGTCTTTATTTTTCAATATACTTTTTAGCAACACAGAACTTCAATTCAATTTGTAAACTGGATCGGTAAAGGATCAACTTTTGAATTTAAAGAGATCAGAAAATAGGACGAATCTAGTTTCTGTAATGGCTAGCAAAAGTATTAGGAGAAGTGCCCTTCAAGTCTTTCAGAAATTGATCTCTAAGTAATTCTCCATATACCACTATATCTCCGGATAACATTTCTAGTCTTGAATTTAGTTTTTGATTTGTAATTTGACCATTTTCAAAATCATCGTCTCCGTTTATTGATACTCCATAAGGCAAACTCCATCCATAGCATTGACGAATGGCAGTTCTCATTTGGTCCATCACCGTTAGTCCTTTTTCGTGAGATGCACACATATATCCAAATAACTTTCCTGCAAAATCAGACCAAAAATAATCCAAAAAGTTTTTCATAGAACCTGACATGGAGCCGTGATAGTCAGGTGTTGCAAGTAAAAATGCATCGGCCCATTTAACATGATTTGTAACCTCTTGAACCTCCTTTGTTTTTTGTTTTTGAGAATAAAACATAGGAAGTTGAGTCTGTTTTAAATCCAAAAGGGTAGTTTCTGCTCCCTGATGTTTTGAAAAATCTAAAGCAATTTTTAATGCCGCAGTGCTAAAAGAGTCTTCTCGCATGCTTGAACCCACACCCAGGATTTTAATCGTCATAAAGTAACTACCAGAAGGGTAGAAATTAAACTAATTCCAACATATATCGAATTTTTATCATCATTAGCTTAGGTTTGTTCGGGAATGATCATAAAATATTCTAATTTTTTTGGAGCAAATTCGCGGATATTAGGCTACCATTTTGGGCATAAAATTAGAACGATGTAGGGCATGAAAATAAGATCTTAAAAAATTATCTGCAATATTCCCTTAATTCGTTAAACAACTCAAATGACTTTTCAACATCAATATTTTCATCAAGATTTACTCCAAAAATCACTCTATCAACACCCAAATCTTTTGCTTTGAATAAATCGTCCTTAATGTCATCCATAGTTCCAGTTAAAGTCATTCTATTGCCTTCAGGATGTTTTTCCATAAAATATGGGAATCCCAGCGCCGAAATTTCAAATTCATTTGCTGACCGAGTACTTTTTTCTATGGTTTGATGATAAGATTGAACCATGCTTTGAAAAAATTCAAAAGGTCCAGCCAATACTCCAATGTAACCATTCCCATAATTGTTCATTCTCTGAAATGTTTGAGGGGAAAAACCACCTAACAAAATTTTGGGATGAGGTTTCTGAACAGGCTTTGGACCAATAATTGATTTTGGAACTTGGTAGAATTTTCCATTAAACTCTACAATCTCATCAGTCCAGGTTTTTTTCATTACTTGTAATATCTCGTTTGCTCTTGCACCCCTTTTTTCAAAAGGAATGTTTGCTGTTTTGTATTCGTCTTCAGACCAGCCAATTCCTAATCCGCATACTGCCCGTCCTTCTGACAAAATATCAATTGTTGTAAATTGTTTTGCAAGACTAATCGGATTATGAAAAACCATGTCAATTATGCAAGTACCTAAAAGTGGCGTGGTGGTATTTGCTGCAATAAAGGAAAGAGTACCCAAAGGATCCATTACGTTTTGGAAAAATTCGGGCCATGTTTTTTGGTCAGGGGTATTAGGATAAGGTTGTAAAGGGTCAATCGGGCAGAGCATCCTGTCGAAAACCCATAATGATTCGAATTTTTTATCCTCTGCTAATTTAACAAATTTTAGAAGGTTTTCTTTTGTGGCATGGTTTCCAAATTGAGGTACCACAAGGCCTACTTTCATCTTCTAATAATTTGTCTAGTTAACTTTTAAAATTATCTAATGATTTTAGTTAGTCACCTGGGTGTTAAGAATAACAAAACGGATTCTCATGATTCTTTAAGAGTTATTTTACTTGTATTTGACCTGCCATCCACGGATGTAAGATGCACACATATGGATATGTTCCTGATTTTTCAAACGTCACAGTAAAGGTTTCTGAAGATCCTGGGAAGTCATCCAAAAATGGTTTTGGAACAAGCCAACCTGAATTAACGTATTTTTCAGATCCATCCAATGAATAACTTGCATTTGGTCCTAGATTTTTAGGATCTCCTGAAGAATCAATCACATATGGGAAGAAACCTCTAGCATTAATGGCCAAAACCCCTGTTTGTTCTTCATCCAACGGAACAATCAACGGTTCTCCATTGATTTGACCTGCGAGTGATTTTACTGAAGATTGATCAGATAATGCATATGGTTCAGCAAATTGAGGCATGTAGGTATTATCCATAACAAACGTTACCGTGTGTGGTTCTGCAACCTTTGTCGGATTATAGAATTTTACAGAATCACCAACGTCGATTTGAAGATTCTGCGGATAATAGTTCATTACAACAATTCTTGCTCCACCTCCGCCAACCTTGACCTTGTACATTCCGGTCTCTTGGTCATAGTAGTATTTTGCAGAAGGCTTGTCCGTTACCGAGACAGGTTGTTTTATTTCTGGAGATTCTGCGATAGAGTTTGGAACAATAAAGCTTACTCCAATTACTAGAGAAAGTCCAATTATAATCAAAAAAATTGAATTACGTTTCAATAAAATTGGTTTATTGGATGAGTTAATAGCTTTTCCTTTTCCATTATTTTTTTCTTTACCACTAAATAACTTCAAAGCTCGAATACATTTGGGCCCAACTACTGGTTTTGGGGATAAATAAAAGGCATCCAAGGGAGAAAATTGTTTTTTCATTCAATTTCATGCACGATTTTTGCTTTTGACAAAAGAAACTAAAATGGAATGAAATTCTATTTGGAATAGTGAATAGTCTATCATCAACATCTGCTCTTGTACTGTTATGGTCAATGGAGAGCAGGAATGATACGTCGTTATCCTCAAAGTATCTTAAATTTTTAAACCTAGATTCAGCAAAGGAATTGTATTTCAAATGTAATCAGGTTTGGCCATTTTATTCAGAAGTAATTAAAAACCGAAAGAAATGCGTTTGGGACTTTACTCGGTTTGGGCTAGATGATGAGAATATCTTACAGGTTATTATTTTGGGAGCAGGAATGGATCCTCTTT
>JASFUC010000087.1:0-5925 GCA_050050475.1 Nitrosopumilaceae archaeon | reverse complement strand
AACACATCGCATGTAATCAAGGATGTTATGACTAAAGATTTGGTTACGGCAAAACCTGGAATTAGTCTTGAAGAAGCAAAAGAGATGTTGCACAATAACAGGATAGAAAAATTACCTATCGTTGATGACTCTGGTTTGATCACCGGTCTTATCACCAGCAAGGACATTACAAATATTGAAGACTATCCTTCTGCATCAAAGGACAAAAAGGGAAGGCCTCTTGTCGGTGCTGCAGTAGGAGTTAAGGGAGACTTTTTAGAAAGAACAGAGGCATTATTGGATGCTGGCACTGATGTACTAGTGGTCGATATTGCCCATGGGCATAGCGAAAACGCAATTAGTACTGTTAAAAATATCAAAAAAGCATTTCCTGATTGTGAATTAATTGCAGGAAACATTGCAACTGCCCAAGGAGCAGAAGATCTGATTAAAGCAGGTGTTGATGCAGTAAAGGTGGGAGTCGGTTCTGGTTCAATTTGTATTACCCGAGTCATTACAGGCTCTGGAGTTCCTCAGTTAACAGCAGTTATGGACTGTGCAAAAATTGGTAGGGACCATGGTATTCCAATAATTTCTGATGGTGGCACAAGAACCTCAGGGGATGCCACCAAAGCATTAGCTGCAGGAGCATCTTCTGTAATGGTTGGAAGTATGCTGGGAGGAACAGATGAATCTCCTGGAACCGTGTTGACTAAAAATGGAAAACGCTTCAAAGTATACCGAGGTATGGCCTCATTAGGTGCTTCACTTGGGAGAAAATCAAAGGAAACAGGCTCCATGTCATTTGATGATGATCTTAATGATTATGTGGCAGAAGGAGTAGAGGCAATGGTTCCATACAAAGGAACCGTAACTGACATTCTAAAACAGCTAACAGGAGGAGTTCGGTCGGGTTTGAGCTATTGTGGTGCTCATACCATTCCACAAATGCAGGAAAACGCAGAATTTATCAAAATGTCAAGGGCAGGGTTTGCTGAAAGCCAACCTCATGATGTTTCAGTAATGTAGTTAATTTTTTAAGCAGTATGCCAAGACATTCCATCATGCTTGCAACTAGAACCATAATTGGATTTATTGTAGGAAGCGCAATAATTGGAATAGGCGTTTATTCACTAGTAACAGGTATTGGATTTCAAACAGTTGAAGTTGATGAAACTTTTGATATTGGTGAATCAACATCCTATCAAATCAGCGCAAATAAGGGAGCCCAGCAACAAATGACAATCACAGGAGAAAAATTTGATCTCAAGCTATCCAGTCCTGGAGGTGATCCGGAAATTCCACTAACGACTTTTACCAAAGAACAAACCTTCAACTGGGCTCATCTTGAAGATGGAGTAACAAGGATACAAATTCAAAACACAGGAGCATCTGAGCTACATGTTGTAGCAACTCTGCAGATCACATCAGACCCAATATTATTTACGTATCACTTGATAGTGATCATTTCTGGTTTGGTAATTATTGGATTTAGTATGGGTTTTACTCTGAGAAAACCAAAAGGATTCTAGTCTAGCTTTGCAGAAGGATAAGAGCCAAGGATTTTCAAAAACAAGGTGTCTTTCTGGATTTTTTCAAGCATTTCTGATATCTTTTGATTTTTTTCATGTCCCTCAAAATCCACATAGAAATTGTATTCCCAATTGGTTGCTTTGTTGGGTCTTGACTCAATTTTTGTTAAATTGACATTAGATTGGTGGAATTTTTCAATAATTCTAGACAATGAACCAGGTTCATGTTTTATGGAAAAAATTATCGAGGTTTTGTCCTTCCCAGTTTCTTCACTTTCTTTCTTGGATAAAACCAAAAATCGTGTATAATTGTTCATTGTATCGGCAATATTTTCTGCAATTACAGGCATCTGATAAATTTCAGAGGCAATCTTGCTTGCAATGCACGAGATATTGTCATTGTTTATTTCTTTGATTATTCTGACACTCCCTGCTGTATCATAAGTGGGAACTGTTTTCATCTTGTGTTTTTGAATAAAGTTCCTGCATTGTCCTAATGCTTGAGGATGAGAATACACTGTATCAATATCTTCTAAATTCCCATTTCCAATCAAACAATGCTCAATTCTGTGATAAATTTCTCCCATTACATTTAGAGAAGTTGTATTAAGCAAATCATAACTTTCTCCAACACTTCCTTCTAGGGAATTTTCTACCGGTAGAACTGAATAATCTGTTTGATCATTCACCGTACTTTCTAAGACTTCTGAAAATGTTGGGAGAGGCACTGTATCAATCTCTTCACCAAAAAAGGATTTTGCTGCTGCTTCACTATATGCTCCTCGCTCCCCCTGGAACGAAACTTTTGTCATTTCCTAATCTCTAAGATGAACAAAATCACCGTTGCCAAAGTTAGTTGAAAGTTTCCTCTCATCAATCCATGCGCATTCAGTACATTTAATGGCATCACGCATTGGAACAACCTTGCCGCCACATTTTCTACATTTGGTAAATAACACTCCTAATTGAGGCTCGTCAATTGTAGCATGGATGGTTCCATTAAGATGGTTTAAAATTTTCAGGTTTACAATGTCATTTACCAATGCAATGTTTTTCCTTCTAATGTTTCTCGTAGAGCAAACACATTCTACTTTGGATGTTGTTGGCTTTCCATTAATGTAATCAATTGATACGGCAATCATTGAAGACATTACTGCTACAACTGTTCCTGTTACAGTATCTCCAACTTGCGGAATAGACAAAAGTCGTGGGTGCTTCACACTTGCAACACGTGTTGATTTATCAAGAATTTTTTCACCCACCGTAGATGCACGGACCATATCTCCATCATCAAATGTGTTATATCCAGACTCGTATTCTTCAATTGATGCAATTTTATCTCCAGGAATTACCGTAGACTCTGACATGATATCATTGCAATTTTTATGATTATAATTGTTTATAGTGTATCTCAGGAAATCATATAACTACAAAATAATTCAGAAAAATCATGAAGGCCTTAGTTTATGAGGAATATACTACAGATGACGATTTTTCCAAAATTTTAAAAATAAAGGATATCCCTGAACCCAAACCTAGGCCAAATGAAGTTGTTTTCAAAGTAAAGGCCGCAGCTCTAAATTATGACGATATTTGGGGAATGAGGGGAAAACCACTGGCAATTCCGCTACCTCATATTTCTGGAACAGATGCCGCAGGAGAGGTAATTGCAATTGGAGACGATGTAAAAAATATCAAAGTGGGTGACCGTGTTGTATCGCATGGAAACATGTCATGCCGTATCTGCAAGGCCTGCACTCAAGGTTGCGAGTATGATTGCAGGAGCAGAAAGATTTGGGGATTTGAAACAGGACCTCTTTGGGGAGGCTATTGTGAAGTCACTCATTTACCAGAAGTTAACGTTGTAAAAATTCCTGAAAATGTAACTTTTGATGAAGCAGCAGCTGCTTCTATGACCTTATTGACATCTTGGCATATGCTAGTAGGGAGAGCAAAAATTCACCCAGGACAACTGGTTTTGGTAATGGGAGGCAGTTCCGGAGTAGGAAGTTTTGGTATTCAGATAGCCAAGCTATTTGGCTGCACTGTGATTGCAACTGCCAGTCCTGACAAACTGGATAAATTAAAAGAATTAGGGGCAGATTATGCAGTAGATCATAGAAAAGAAGATTGGCATAAAGAAGTACGATATATTTCAAAAAAAATTCCAAAACCTTTTGGTGATATTTCAGGGGTTGATGTTATCTTTGAGCACATTGGAGGATCACATTGGAACAAGGAACTCACACTTCTCAAATATGGTGGCACAATTGTTACAACTGGGGCTACTACGGGATATGATGCTAAGACTGATTTGCGACATATTTTCTTTAAGGGAATTAACATTTTAGGATCTACTCAAGGAACAAGATCAGAATTAGAACAAGGATTGTATTGGATGTCTCAAGGAAAAATAAAATCCATAATTGATTCAGTTTATTCCTTGGAACAGGCACCGGAGGCTCATAACAAAATGCTAAAAGGAAAAGGCCTTTTTGGCAAAATCTTAATGAAACCATGATCTCAAATCAATTATGACTGATCCAAAAACTGATTCTATCTTAGATGAGGCAAATCGATTGTTCTTACAAGGCAAACTGCAAGAAGCCATATCATACTATGATAAAATTCTTGAAGAGAATCCAAATCACTTGGGATGTCTAAACAACAAGGGATATGCACTAAGCAAACTCAATGATTTTGATTCTGCAATACAATGTTACGATTCTGCTTTAAAATTAGATCCTACTGATATTCCGGTCCTAGTAAACAAAATCTCTTCTTTGAGAAAAAAAGGGAATCTAACTGATGCATTATCTTTATGCGATAAAATTTTAGAGAATAACCCAAATTACAATATTGCCCTTTATCACAAAGAGAGAATTTTACTTTCAATGAAAAAATTCCATGATTCAATCTCTTGCTGTGACAAAATTTTGGAGGACTATCCAAACAATGGAGACGTTCTATTTGACAAGGCCTGTAACCTGATTATGTTATCCCAAACAGAAAAAGCTCTTGATAATTTGGAAAATTCAATTTCTCAGGGAGCTCAATATAAAATCAAGGCAAAAAATTCTAAATTTTTTACAGATCTTACGAGTAACTCAAGATATCAAAGTTTGATTTCCTAATTTTAAAGCCAATGTGGAAGCTCAAAATATTCTTCAAGGCTTTCATTTCTTAGTAATCTTAAGAGAGCATTTGCCTGAGGAGAAGACAAAACAGGTTTGTCAAATTGATTATCAGTAGATATCCTTGGACATGCAACTTGTATGAAGGCATCTATTCCCTTTAGGTTGTTTAGTCTATCACTTGTAATGTCAGTTAATGCAAATAATTGAACTTCCTTTCCTTCTTTTTCTAATTTTTTTTTGAATTCCAAGGCAAATAATTTTGATAACTGACCCTCTTTGAGGCCAACAATTATTCCAAATGTTTTTGCCTCTGCTGCTTTGTATATTGCAAGTGTAGCTTTCTTTTTTAATTTCTGAGAAAATTCAGTTATTTCTCTTACTTCATTAAAGTAAGGATCCAAAACATATGTGGGCTTGTTAGTTGACAATGCAATTCCTGAGGCATGAAAATTACTTTGCCCTAAAAAGACATATGCATCTACTTTTTCTTTTAGCTTTGTTGCAGGATAAAACTCACATCCAAAAACTTGCCCGTCGTTTAATTGTCCTCCTCCCTTTCCAATTTTTACATCAATGCCATTTCCGGTTAAAATTTTCTCGACATTGCCCATCTGATGAAGGTGTTGACTGTCTGTCACAAGCCCAATAGTTTTACCAGATAACGCTTTTCCACACTTGTCTGCTACACTATCAAAACTCACATCATCAAATGCATCAATTAAAATCACATTTTTCTCAATTGTTTCAGTGTTTATTGTATGTCCCACATTAAATTGAATTCCAGTTCCCAAAATTTTTCCTGCATTTGAATTCAGATCACATGTTCCCCAGGTTGTATCTGCCAAAACATATGCTGGAATCCCAAATTTTTTTGTAATATTGATAGCAGTTTGCTGAATCTGAGGCAAAATTCCATCAGGGCCATTTAGAGATACTGAAGCTGGCTGCTTTGATTCAATCTCTCGATAAATCCTTTCTTCATCTATTACTATCAATTCAGCTTCAAGTGTTGTGATTTTAATTTAAACCCACTGTAAAACTCGACAACTAAAAATGTCTGAAAAATAATTGTGAATTCATGAAAGATTCCCATACTCTTCATATCGGCTTTGATGATACTGACTCTCCAAAAGGAATGTGTACTACGTTTCTAGCCTACAAAATTGTAAATTATTTAAAAAAACAAGATTTAGAATTTCTGGATTATCCAAAATTAATCCGATTCAATCCCAATATTCCTTGGAAAACACGAGGAAATGGTGCAGTCTCTCTGAAAG
>JASFUC010000086.1:0-5933 GCA_050050475.1 Nitrosopumilaceae archaeon | reverse complement strand
GTTTGGTTTTGGATGGATAAAAAAATGCATAATTCAAAAAAGGCTCACCTGCCAATGTTAATCCTATCTTTGGCGTTAATTGGCACCTCAAGTATGATAGGTCATGGTGCTGCAAGTGGACAGATGGCAGCTTTTGCTTTGGATTACATACATAATTTAGTTGCAGCAATCTGGATTGGTGGAATAATCTATTTTGTATTTACGTTGCTTCCAACTTTATCAAAATTAGACAAAACCACCAAAGAAAAAATGTCTTTACTGATGATTCCAAGGTTCTCTATTGCCTTTGTCATTGCTATAGGAATCGTAATTATTTCTGGACCAACTTTAATGTGGCTTTTAGAAAGTGATGTTGAGCTAATTTCTGAATCAATTTATGGAAAATTAATCATAACAAAAATTATCATTGCAATGATAATGGTTGGATTAGGAGGCTTTTTCCAGTTTAAAATTCAAAAATCTGGTGAAAAAGCCATAAATTCAAAATCGATTACAGTCCACACCAGACTAAAAAGATCATTAAAGGTAGATGCAGCACTAGGAATTATTTTACTTGGGGTGGTTGCACTTTTGGCAAACGGCACATTGCCGGCAGGAGAAATTCAAAAGGTTGATGCACAAGAAGTATCTTATGATTTTAGAACTTTGGAATTTTCTGAAAATGCCAAATATAACATTGAAATTTCACCATTTGCAAGTGGAACAAACACTATTCTTGTAACGATTAGCGATTTTGATAATAATAAATTACAAGATGCAGATGAAATTAAAGTTAAGATATCAAACCCCCAAAGAAATATTGCTCCAATTGAGATTCCCATGGAAAAAGTCTCTAAAGATGGAGATTTACCATTAACATTTCAGGGAGAATTAACTTTTGGATTCTCCGGACAATGGCAAACAGAAATTGAAATTCAAAGAGAAGAAAATGCAAATGAGTCTGTAATGATGAATTTGCTTGTAAAACCAAGGTTGCCAGATTTGCAGACAGAAATTATAGAATATCCATTTCCAGAACCAACAAAACCGTTATTCCCTTTGTATGATGGAAAAGAATCTATCTGGATTAGTGACCCAGGTGCACCACGAATTTGGGAATTTTCATTAGAGTCTGAGGAGTTTACAGCTCACGAATTTAATGGTGCAGTTTCAGTGTTCTTAACTATGGACCCACAAGGAAGGATTTGGTTTAATGATCCAGGACAAAATCAAATTGGATATTACGACCCTGCCAATTCAAAAATTACAACAATTACACTTCCAAAAATTACACCAGTAACTCAGGATAGTAGAACTATTTTTGTTCAATCTGATTTTGACGGAAACATTTGGATTGCTGTTCAAAATAAAGATAAAATTTTAAAATACATTCCAGATTCAAATACCTTTGAAGAGATTCAATTGGAAATAGGCTCCTTGCCATTTGCACTTACCATTGATAATGAAGGAAAGATTTGGTTTTCAGAATCCGGAACAGGTAAGATAGGATATATCAATCCACAAAATAATGAAGTAACTGAAATTTCTAGTATTGAACCTATTCAAGCACCAGAGGCAATGATTTTTGATAAAGATGGAAATCTATGGATTGCTGAACACACAGGTGTTGCAATTGTCAAGTTTAATCCAGTTTTAGAGACCTTTGATAGAGTCCCTGTGATAGACCAGGAAGCCCTTCCGTACGGAATGGCATTTGATAGATATAGTAACGTATGGATTGCACAACATGTAGTGGATAATATTGCAGCATATGATCCGCAAAACAATAATTTAATTGAGGTTCCTGTACCAACGGAAAATTCCTGGCCACAATTTATGACATCAGATGACAAGGAAAACGTTTGGTTTGTCGAAAATCAGGGAAACAAGCTTGGAATGATAAAGATCACAGAAGTTCCGATAGCAGTATCTCAAATACCTTCAACTGAGAAATTTAGTTTAAAATATACGGAACTTGCTTCGCCGTTAATTGCTATGGGAATTGTTGCAACATCATTGTTTTTTGTAAGAAGTGTAAGGGATAAAAGAAGACTAAATTCATTGATTAATTCTTAGATAATAATCCCAGTGATTTTATACCCATAGTTGCAGCAAACACTCCAATCGATAAAAGAACGATGGTTCCGGCCGGAGTGATATCAAAGACATATGAAACTAAAATTCCTGTAACAACTGAGAATACTGAAAAAGATATAGAAAGAATCGCAGTTGGTTTGAACCCCTTACCATACATAATTGCAGTAACATTTGGAATCACGAACAAGGCAGAGATTAACAAAACACCAACGAGTTGAATCGATGTAACTACGGTTAATCCTGCCATAAAGACTATGAGATAATTTAGTTTCTCAACTGGAATTCCACTTACTTTTGCCTGTTCCTCGTTGAATGTGGAGTAAAGTAATTGTCTATAAAGCAACAAGACAACAATTAGAATAATCCCAGTTAATGCCAGAATCAGGATAGTATCATTAACACTTATCAAAAGGATACTTCCAAACAGGAAACTAAAGATATCAATAGTAAATCCCCCAGAAATTCCGATAATTACAAGCCCAACTGCGATTCCTGATGACAAAAGAACAGCTACTGAAGCATCCCCTGATATGTTGAATTTTTCTTTGATGCGTGTTATTATTAATGCGCTTGCCAATGAAACACCATAAGCTGTCCAAAGAGGATACACTCCAGCAAGCAAGCCTAACGCAATACCACCAAATGAAGAATGAGCTATTGCATCTCCAAACAAAGAGTAACGTCTTAAAACAAGAAACAATCCGATTACCGAACACAAAATGGCAATAGCAACGCCTGAGATGAGTGCTCTATGCATGAAACTAAAGGATAGAATCTCAAAGGACATGATTAGTGGTGATGCATGTGCTCTTGCATTGATGCTTCAGAATATTGCTTTACAAGTTCGTCGTTATCAAAGAAATCATCAGACTCCCCATGAAAGAATAATGTTCGATTAAGACAGGCAACATGATTAGCAAGATGGTTTACGGCATCAAGATCATGTGATGACCAAATTATCGTAATTTTTTGTCTGGAGTTTAATTCTTTTAAAATACTATAAAACAAATCGATGCTTTGCTGATCAATTCCAGTAACTGGTTCATCAAGAATCAAAATTTTGGGATTATTGACAAGGGCTTTTGCAATAAAGACTCTTTGCTGTTGGCCTCCTGACAACTCCCCTATTCTTCTATTGCTTAATTCATGAATCCATAACTGCTGTAATATTTCGTCAATTTTTTTTTCGTTTGACTCTTTTCGTAAACTCATTCGTACAATGTCGTTTACAGTAGCTGGAAAGTTTTTTTCAAAAATTGGTTTTTGAGGCACATACCCAATCTCTTTTAGATAATCTTTGGATTTTTTAATGTCTTGACCAAAAAATTTGATAGAACCATCATATTTGGTATTCAAGCCAAGCATTGATGCAAAAAGAGTGCTTTTTCCAGCACCATTTGGACCAATTATGCCTAAAAAATCTCCTTCCTTGACGGTAAAGCTGACATCATCAAGTGCCTTTACATCTGGATACTTGACTGTGAGATGGTTTATTTCTACAACATTCAACATAGAGCCTCCTTGAGATTTTCTAAATTTTCAGTCATTCGGGAAATGTAATTTCCTTTATCAGTGTATTCTAAGGGAGACAAGACAAGAATTTTTCCTCCAATTTCATTTGCAATAACAGATGAAATTTTTGGGTCAATTGTGTCTTCTGTGAAAATAATTTTAATATTTAATTCTCTAGCAGTGTTAATCACATTCTGTAAAGTTTTTGCAGTTGGTTCTGCATGAGGATTGTTTGAGGAAATGATTGTATGCTGATTCAAACCATATTCATCTGCAAAATATGAAAAAGCATCATGAAACGCAATAAAATCATGACTGCATGTTGACAAATCATTTTTAATTTTTAAGTTGAGTAAGTCTAGCTCATCTTTGTAATTTTTTGCATTTGTTTGGTAGAAGTTTTTGTTTTGTGGATCTAGTTTGGAAAATGAATCAGCAATATTTTGAACTTGAATTTTTGCCAGGATAGGATTTAACCATATGTGTGGATCCCCAGTTTCATGTTCATCATGGTTAATTTCAGATTCATCAGAAATATTTGATTCTTCAAAAATTTTATTTTTAATAACCCCATTACTTGTGTCAACTATAGTTCCTTGATAATTCATTTCTTTGAGATTATCAACCCAATTTTCAAATCCAATTCCATTAATTATGATTAAATTTGCTTTTTGCATTTTTTGCACGTCTTGAATTGTTGGCTCCCAATCATGTGGCTCAACACCTTCAGGTACCAGTAATTTTACATCAACTTTGTCTTGACCTACTCTTTGTGCAAATTCATAGAGAGGATAAAATGATGAAATTGCCTGGATTTGGGTTGACTCATTTTCATTTTCAAATTGTAAGCTAGAATCACTTGCCCAAACCCAATAGGAGCTAAATGGAATTACAACTGCTATTACAATTATTGCAATTTTGACTTGATTGCCCATCTAAAAATTTCATGAGAATTATTAATAAATTTATAAATTCTTAATAATTTTAATTGCTAAACTTATAAGATAATTAATAACATTAGGCATATGCCTATAGTTTCAATTTCTCTCAATGAAGAAATTCTTACAGAATTAGACAGGCTTCAAAAATCAATGGGGTTTTCAGGGAGATCAGAGGCCATAAGGGCTGGAATCAGGTCGTTTGTATCTGAAGAAAAACAAAAATCAGATTTGTCTGGCAATATTCATGCGATATTGCTTGTAGTTCACAATGATGAATTTGACCATGTTGTTTCTGGGATTACTCATAATTTTGAGGATCTTATAACTACTCACCTTCACAGCAAAATTGAGAAAGAAAAATGCATGGAGTTATTTTTGATTGATGGAGATGCAGAAAAAGTCTCTACAATGACAAAAGATTTTCAGATAAACAAAAACATGGATACTGTAAAACTAGTTGCATTATAATTAAAATTTCATAATATTAAACAATGATTTTCTCGAAACAAGAATTACGGAAACTAGAGATATTACAAGAATCAAGGATACAAATGTTCCAAATTCAGGGGCAACAACAATTCCAAACTCAGTTTCTTGACCAGTATTTCTTATGTTTTCAAATTTTATTATCGTGGGTCCTGTTTGGTCTTCAGTAAAGTAATAGTCCTCAGATTCTCCTCCAACTTGAGCAACTCCATTAACTCGATGTATCTCATTACCATTTTGCAGAATTACAAATGTATAGTCTGAATTCCGTAAAGGTTCTCCAGTGGCACCATCTCTAATTGTAAAAACGAATTTGGTTTTCTGATTAGGTTCAATTGCAACAGGGTCCCATGATAAATTTATTTGAAAATCTTCACTCTTAGTATATGCCGATAATGGAAAATCAATTTTTTCACTAGTAGATAAAGTAAAAATCATACTATCGGGTAGAGGTTCTCCTGTTTGCTTCATTTGGTTCTTTAAAAATCTCAAATGATCTTGCAATAATACAAAATGGACTATTCTTTCATCGACTTCAGTATAATCATCTATTTGGATTGAAGATTTGAAGAGATCAATCCCATTTACTTTGCCAGTATACCCATCAGATAAAAATTCAGCAAAGTCTTTAGGAAAATGAACTTCCTCGTGAACTACAGGAATATGTGACATTTGCTTTTCACTCCAATCAAAAGGCATCTCAAATGTTACCTGTTTTTTTTCAGAATCATATTCAAAGGAAGAAATTTTGTCAAAATATGATTTTAATCTAAACGATACCTCTTGGTCACGCGAATCTGTTTCCGTAAAGATTCTTGTCTCAGCTACGCTCAAATCTGCATAATAAATGCCAGAGTCTTCTATGATATTTGTAGGCTCATCTAGTGTCCTTACCTCAATTTCAAAATTATAAAGACC
>JASFUC010000085.1:0-5945 GCA_050050475.1 Nitrosopumilaceae archaeon | reverse complement strand
TTCTAGTTTTAATTCATTTCTTCCAAATGCAATAGCAGCAAGCTGAAATCCAAAACAGATTCCAAGATAAGGCACATTGTTTTCTCTAGCATAATTTGCAGTCTTAATAATTCCTTCAGACCCCCTAATTCCAAATCCTCCTGGAACAAGTATTCCGTCATACTCTGAAAGCTTGTTGTAATCTTTTATTGATTCAGAGTCAATCCAATCAATTTCAACTTTCTTTCCAAGCTTTGCTCCTGCATGTTTTAGGGCATGGTTTACACTTACGTAGCTATCTGCAAGGGTGACATATTTTCCAACCATGGCAATCCTTACCTTTTGTTCTTTGTGATTTGTCATGGATTCTGCAATTTTATTCCATTCATCCCAATTTGCAGATGCATTGACCATTCCAACTTTGGCAAACTTTGTAAAAATAGAATCCAAAATACCTTGATCATAAAGAATCTGTGGAACTTCGAAGATCGATTTTGCATCATGGCAAGAAAGAACATCGTCTGGTGTGACATTTGTAAACATTGCAATCTTTTTCTTTGTTTTTTCTTGGAGTGGTTGAGTACATCTTACTGCCAAAAAGTCTGGTTGTATACCGATTCTTCTTAATTCTTGAACACTGTGCTGAGTGGGTTTTGTTTTTTGTTCCCCCACCACATCAAGGGAAGGAGCAAGCGTCACATGTACAAAAATTACATTTTTTGGCCCATCTTCTACTCTCATCTGCCTTAATGCCTCCAAAAATGGCAGCGATTCGATGTCTCCAACTGTTCCTCCACATTCAACAATTAGAAAATCTAGTTCTTCGTCTTTGGCAATATTTCTTATTCTGTTTTTGATTTCGTCTGTTATGTGTGGGATAATCTGAACACACGCCCCAAGATACTCTCCTTTCCTTTCAGATTCTATAACTTTAGAGTAAACTTGGGCTGTTGTGATATTGTGAGTTTTAGGAATATTTTGGTTTAAGAATCTCTCATAGTTTCCAATATCCATATCGCACTCGCCTCCATCTTCAGTTACAAAGACCTCTCCGTGTGCAATGGGATTCATTGTACCAGCATCATAATTCAGGTATGGATCAATTTTGATGCAAGAAACCTTTTGATTTGCTAACTGCAAAAGCTTGGCTATTGAGGAAGTAGTTACTCCTTTTCCAAGGCCAGACATAACACCGCCTGTTACAAAAATAAATTTTGTCTGCACATTTAGGAAATGAGTAACAGGTTTTTGTATGTTTTGCCGATCAAACTATCGATTTCTTACACATGACAAATATCTTTTTGATTTTTTAACTAATGTTAATAATTTCTTTAGACTATTTTTTATTTCTCCTAGTCAAATATAACTAAGATAACATCTAGGTAGTGGCCACGTGAGGAGGGGGAACTAATCAGTTGCAGTAAGAACTGAAGGCCACTATTCTTTGACGGAAATGGGTACAAATCTGTCTTCTTGATATTCTTTGTCGTATAATTTTGAGACCAGTCCTTTTTGCAGCAATCTGTTCAGAATTTTCTCTATTTTTGCAATCTCTATATCAAATCTAATGTGGACATGCCGTGATGCTGTTGTATCTCCTTTGGTGTGCCTATTTTTTATAAATTCATAAACCTGAGATTCAATTCCTTCTGACATTCTATTTCTCCGAGTCTGAGATTTTTACCTCGGAATAAAATTCAGCATTCCTGTTTTCTTCAAGGGCATTTTTTACACTTGTTATGGTTACTACTGCAACACTTTTGTATTTTTCAAATTTGTCCATTGAGTTTACAATTGATTGGGGGTGCCATGGCAGAACCATTTTTTCTATCTTTGCTGCTATGCTTTGCTGATTTGGATTTAGATTATGTGCAAACTTGTTTCTAATCTCATTCATCATCTTGCCGTTCATGTATAGCACATCTGATAGAAATCCATTCCCATGGAGAATTCTTAATTTCAAATCTGTTGAAAAGTATGGGACATCTAAGAGATGTTCTTGAAGAGGAAATTTTTCATCGATTGCCAAATCTAAAAAATGCTCCAAGTAAAGGTGTGCCGTGATAAACAGATTTAGCTCTTTTTCAGCAGATAACACCTGCTTTATCATGTCGTCAGTCAGGTCTGCAATCTCATTCATTTTATCCTCTGTTTGGATTCCCATATTTAGAACTCAATATTTTGTTTGACTCTTCAGTGATTTTGTAAAAGACGTTATCTTTTGTTCGATTTTGTTCTGGGGTGTTTTTTCAATTAGTTTCAAAAAGGCGCTTCCAACAATTACTCCATCTGCCCCCGCTGAAATGTATTTTTTAACATCTGCAGGTGTGGATACTCCAAAACCTACTCCTACTGGAACTTTGCCCTTTGTTTGATTTTTTACCTCTCTGATAGCTTTAAGAGTATAATTTTTAATTCCTGTTTTGACTCCGGTCGTCCCATAAACTGCAACTAGATACAAAAACCCCGATGTTGCATCTGAAATTTTTTTAATTCGTTCTTTTGACGTATTTGGCGATACCAAAAATATTGTGTCTGTTTTGCCTTTTGCAGCATCAAGATATTCTTTTGATTCTTCAATTGACATATCTGGCAGAATGAAGCCGTCAATTCCGGCTTTTTTAGCCTCAGATATGAACTGAGAATAGCCTTTGTTATACAAAATATTTGTGTATGTCATAAGAACAATAGGCGTGTCTGTAATCTTTCTGATTTTTTTTACAAGCTGAAAGAATTTTCCGATCTTTGTTCCTTTCTCTAAAGACAAAGAACTCGCATTTTGAATCACCGGACCATCAGCTAGTGGATCTGAGAACGGAAATCCCAACTCGATGATGTCTGCCCCGCCTTTCACTAGTCCCTTCACGGCAGACAGGGTTGCCTTTTCATTTGGGAATCCGGCCATGATGTATGAAATCAATGCCTTTTCATTTTTGGCATCCAACTCTGAGAATTTTTCTTTAATCCTTGACATTTTTATCCAAATACTTTTGTACTTCTTCGACGTCTTTGTCTCCTCTTCCTGAAAGTGTAACTACAATTGATTCAGATTTTTTATGTTTTCTTGCAACCTTGACTGCCTCTGCGACTGCGTGTGCAGATTCCAATGCTGGAATTATTCCCTCAGTTCTTGTTAATAGTAAGAATGCATCAATTACTTCAGTATCTGTTGCAGAGTGATACTTTACTCGTTTTTGATCTTTGAGAAAAGAATGCTCAGGTCCTACACCTGGATAATCCAACCCTGCAGATATGCTGTGAGTTTCAGTGATTTGGCCTTCCTTGTCCTGAAGCAGATATGTCATCATCCCATGCAAGACTCCTTTGCTACCAGCTGAAAGTGTTGCCGAATGGAATCCTGATTTTAAGCCCTTTCCTGCAGCTTCGACACCAATGATTTCTGCATTTGTGTCAACAAGTGGATAAAATGTTCCAATTGCATTTGAACCTCCACCAACACACGCAATTACGCTGTCTGGTGTTTTGTTGTGGAGTTTCTTCATTTGTGATTTTATCTCCTTTCCGATAACGCTTTGAAAGTCTCTTACCATAACTGGATAAGGATGTGGGCCAACTGCTGAACCTAAAAGATAGTATGTATTTTCTACATTTGTTATCCAGTCTCTTATTGCCTCATTAATTGCGTCTTTGAGAGTCTTTGAGCCTGATTTTACAGGGTGAACCTTGGAGCCAAGCATGTTCATTCTGAAGACATTTAGCTTTTGTCTTATGGTATCCTTGTAACCCATGTATACTTCGGATTTCATTCCTAGGGCTGCACAAGCCATCGCTGTTGCTACCCCGTGTTGACCCGCTCCGGTTTCTGCGATAATTCTTTTTTTGTTCATTTTTCTTGCCAGTAGTGCTTGGCCTAGTGTGTTGTTAATCTTGTGAGCTCCTCCATGAAGCAAATCTTCACGCTTTAGGTAGATTTTAGCACCTCCTATTTTTTCAGTCAGATTTTTTGCAAAGTATAGCGGAGTAGGTCTACCTGCATATTGCTTGAGATAGTAGTCTAATTCTTTTTTGAATTTCTTGTCATTTTTGAATTTTTGATAATTTTCTTCTAACTCTTGTACTGCTGGAACTAGGGTCTCTGGAATGTACTTTCCACCAAATTCTCCGAATTTTCCTGCCTTTGGATATTTCAAAATGCATTCACCAAATTTCTTACCTGCTCTTCTATGTTATCGCTTTTCATTATGCTAGAACCTATCAAAAATGCATCTGCTCCGCACTTTTTTAGGTATTGGATATCCTCAGGGTTTTCAATTCCGCTCTCAGAAAGTATGGGTCTTGATTTTTCAAATCCATCTAAAACCGTTTCTGTGGTTTTTAGATCAATTTCTAAGGTATCTAGGTTCCTGTTGTTGATTCCTATCAAATCGGCTTGTGTTTTTAGCGCATTTTTAAATTCTTGTTTGGTGTGAACTTCTAACAATACTTGAATCCCTTTTTTATGAGCATAATCGATAAACTCGTCGATCTCCCTGAGGTGCCCTTGATCAAATAAGGACTGGATAAGTAACATGTAATCTGCTCCAATCTTTTTTGCCGTGTCTATCTGAATTTTATCAATCATGATGTCTTTCATCAAAAGTGGAACGTCTATTTCCTGTCTTACTTTGATGAAATAATCTGGTGAGCCATGAAACAAGTGGGGCTGAGTGAGGATTGATAGGGCCTTTGAGCCGCCAGAAATCATTTGTCTTGCTATGCTAACTGGGTCTGTTAGTGTTCGTATTTTACCTAACGATGGTGATGAGAACTTGATTTCAGTGAGAAGAGTTGCATGGATGTGTGATTTTATTATCTGCAAAAAGTCCTTGCTTGATTTCTCCAAGCTACACTCTACATCATAAACTCCATCATCAATTGCCATTTGAGAATTATTCACAAGTTTTCTCAAAATATTTTCAGCCATTTACGACCTCCCTTAATCTTGAAATGTCTCCAGTGTCCGAAACAAATCTTTCAAGTAGTTTGAAGGCATTGCCATCCTTGATTGTTTTTAATGCTCTCTCTACTCCTTCCTCAAAGTTATTTGCAATGTTTGCAACAATAAGGCCTCCCGCTGCATTAAGTGCGGTAGTCTCTACCATGGCTTGATTTGCTGTATTGTTCAGGATTCCTACAAACGACTTTATCGCATCTTCTTTTGTTTTGATTTGGATGTCCTTTAGGGATGATTTGTGAAGGCCTACTACCTCCGGATCAATTGCATTCATCAAAACCTTGTCATTTCTTAAAATGCATACTCTATTTACAGAACTAGTTGAAAACTCATCCATCCCGTCATCAGAGCGAACAGTCATTATATTTTCAACACCTTTTCTTTTCATAATTAGAGGCAACCTGTCAAGATATTCTATTGAGAAAACTCCAACCAGTTGGTTTTTTACTCCAGCAGGATTGGATAATGGTCCAAGAAGATTAAATGCTGTCCTCTTTGCAATTTTTTTCCGAGCAGCAGAAACATGTTTCATTGCCGGATGAAATTTTTGTGCAAACATAAAACAGATGTTGTGTTTTTCCAAAACCTCTGCAACACTTGATGGCCCTTGATTTAGATCATACCCAAAATACTCAAAGATATCTGCACTTCCTGAAACACCTGAACTTGAGCGATTCCCATGCTTTGCCACAATTCCTCCAGCTGCTGCCACTACAAAAGACGCCGTAGTTGACACATTAAAGGTCTGAAGCTTGTCTCCTCCAGTTCCACACATGTCAATTATGGTTCCTTGATTTTTAGGCACAACTTTGAGGGAAAATTCATTCATCTTGTCAAGCATTCCTAGTAATTCATCGTCAGTCTCGCCTTTTTTTGCTAAATCTGAGAGAAACACCGCATTCTCAGAATCTGTGGTTTTTCCTGATAAAATTTCAGTCATAACTCCGTTTATCTCGTCATATGACAGGTCTGTTTTTTCCTGGAGTTTCTTTATTAGTTCTGAAATCATTTT
>JASFUC010000084.1:0-6080 GCA_050050475.1 Nitrosopumilaceae archaeon | reverse complement strand
CTACATCTTGCCACCATACTTTTGATCTCTCTACATAGAATTCTCTCATTGCAGTGGGTACAACTTCGTGCATTGCATCATAGAAATCAATTAGTTTGATTTGCATGGACTGAAGTACTTCGGAGGGAATCTTTTCACTTTCCAAATCTATTTCTGGAAGGTATCTTCTTATTGATTTCATAGCAGCTTCTCTGCACAAGGATTTGATGTCTGCACCAGTATATCCATGAAGCTCTGCTGCCAAATCTTTAAGGTCGATTTCTTCAGCAACTGGCATTCCTCTGGTGTGAATAAGGAGAATCTCTAATCTTCCATCTTCGTTGGGAACGGAGATCTCAAATTCTCTATCAAATCTTCCAGGTCTTCTCAAAGCAGGATCAATACTATCTGGTCTATTTGTTGCTCCAAGAACAATTACGTTTCCTCGATCATTTAGTCCATCCATCAAAGCTAACAATTGGGCTACTACTCTTTTTTCAACATCTCCGTATGCTTCTTCCCTTTTTGGCGCAATAGCATCTATTTCGTCAATGAAAACAATACTTGGAGAATTATCTTTGGCTTCCTTGAACATGTCTCTAAGTTTGGCTTCAGTCTCGCCATAATACTTATTCATGATTTCTGGTCCGTTAATCAGAAACATGTTTGCTTCAGATTCGCTTGCAAGTACTTTGGCAATCAAAGTCTTACCACAACCAGGTGGACCGTAAAGTAATATCCCACTGTGCGGCTCTACACCTAACCTTGCAAATAATTCTGGATGTTTTAATGGAAGCTCTACAATTTCTCTCATTGCCTTTACTTCATGGCCTAACCCTCCAACTTCTTCGTAGGTCACTCTTAGCTTTCTGTCTACTGATGGTTCCGTTGATATTGTAAGGGTAGTTGACCTATCAATTTTGACGACGTGTTTTGGAGATGTTTTGGTAATTTTAAAATCCATAGAATTTCCCAAAATCATTACGGAAATTTCGTCTCCGTGAGAAATTGGCAATCCCTTTAATCGATTTTTTACAAAATCTGTAAATTCTTTATCTACTGTTACTGTGTCATTAAGAGGAGTAAGTGAAACGGACTTTGCAATCTTGGTACTGACTTTTTTTACTTTTACAATATCATTTAATGATGCTCCGATGTTTTTTCGGGTTTGTCCATCTATTCTTATGATGTCGGGAAATTTTTCATCTTCATCTACTGGCCATACTACTGCGCAACTTGATCTTGAACCCATAACATCAATAATGTCTCCTGGGGTAACTTTGAGATAATCCATTGCTTCCGGACCAATGCGAGCTCGTTTCTTTCCTACATCTCGTTGCTTTGCTTCCCCGATTCTCATTTGCAAAGGTTCTTCTTTGCGTGCCAAAAACTCACCTATTTCATGTCAACAGACATTCTGCTCATGTTGAGAACTTCAAATTCACTTACGCCTTCAACAGATTTTACTGCATTTTCTAAGGCATCCATTTGTCCCTCAGCATCATTTACAATAAATTCTGCTTTTATGAAGAACATTCCAAAAGCTAACGGTTCTTTTGCATGTCTTTTCATGCTTTGTCCTTCTTGCAGAGCACCTTTAACAGATTCTGCTAATTTGTCTAAATCTACTTCAGGCCCTACTGGGAGGATTTTGGTTACTAGGAGTAATTCTGCCATTTCTAAGGTCCCTCAAAGTTGCATGATGAACAAGTATAATTTCTCGCTGCTTCTCTACAACTTTCACATCTCCAAATTAAATCAGTACCGCAATTAGGGCAATTGAATTTTACACATTTATCATTAGGCATGATATGTCTATGACAACAACTACACGTTGGTAATGATATAGTAGATGACATACCTCGGATTTCTGCAAACATCATTTATACCTTGCTTAATATAGTTGGCAAAATTTACCTCAACAGTTTTTTTAATTCAGAACCAATTATTGCTTGAGCAGTTTTTACAGATCCCTTCACCCCAAGTAATTTTACAATTGAACCAGCGTGAAAGTCAAAATCATCTTTTTCGGAAATCTCTTTGATTATATCTGGGGTTATCACTTCAAATAATTTGTTTATGGTATTGTTATCTATTCTCTCTAGAATTTTTCTTGCCCAGAGTTGTTTTTCAAATTCTTCTCCAAACTGCTTAATCCACGACTTTTGATATTCTTCTAAATCTGAAATTTTATTGGATTTTAGAAATTTGGAAATTGCTTTTCCTGCAAGGATTCCTCCCATACCAGACGTGTAAATTCCTCCAGAGGTGGTGGGTTTTGCTTGTCCTGCCGCATCCCCAACTATCACTGTTTTATTTTCGACAAATTTTTTGATTGGCCCTTTAATCCAAATTGGAGCAAATATTTTTCTTATTATGGAATAATCTCCTTTTTTTTCTAAAAATTCTTCAAGTATTTCTGCGACCTTGATTCCTTTTCCTGCAACTCCAATCTTCCCTTTACCTTCTCCAGATGGAATTATCCATGCAAAAAATCCTGGATATTTTTCTTGATTAAAAAATACTTCAATTTTTCCTTTTTTAATCCAATTCGCATAAATTTCATATTGAGCTGATGACAAAATTCCTTCCCTATCTTTGTTGATTAGGGCAGAAATTCCTCTTGCATCAACAAAAATTTTACATTTGATTTCTCCTTCACTTGTTCTAACTCCTTCTTCAGTTAATTTCTGAAAACTAGTTTTTACCCTAATTACTGCGCCATTTTTCTGTGCTTGGTGCGCAATTTGTTTATCGAGTTCTCTTCTACTAATTTCAGCAACTTTTTGTTTTTTTGAATTAATTGTAAAATTATTTCCATTTGGTGCATAGATGACTGCTGAATCAATTATGTGATCAAAGGTCTTACCAAAGGGAATTATTCCTAATTTTTCTAAACCTTTGGTGCTTACCAAACCTCCGCAATGCTCTGGGGTTCCTATCTCATAATCTTCTTCTATTACTAAAACTGAATTTCCTTTACTTGCAATTTCTCTAGCACACAATAACCCTGCTACACTTCCACCTGCAACTACTGTATCAAAGTACACAGATTTTGTTCCTTTGTCAATTATTTAATTCAAAAGTTTTTCATTATGTGATTTTTTCCTATCTTTATGGTGGAAATTAAACAGGTTATTGTTGTGAGAACCGATCTTGATATGGGTAAAGGTAAGATTGCAGCTCAGGTAGGGCATGCCTGTGTGTTGGGTGCAGAGCATGTCCGAAAATCAAATTCGGCATGGTTTGAGCAGTGGTGGGAAGGACAAGAAAAGGTGGTTGTTAAAGTATCTGGGATAAAGGAACTACAAGAGATAAAACGACATGCGATTGATCTGAATCTTCCTTGGTCTGAAGTCTCTGATGCTGGACATACTCAGCTTGCTCCTGGAACCACAACTTGTATTTCAATTGGACCTGCCCCTGAAGATTTAATCGATAAAGTTACTGGTGACTTGAAATTACTTTGAACTTTTGGAATAAGATATAACAAGGCTTTGTTTTTTTTCAATTGTGAAGAAAAAAGGAATTATCGTTGCTATATTTTTTGGAGTAATTATGACTACTTCTCTGGCAGCAAGTGCATTTGTTCGACTAGCTCCTCCTACGGCAACAGATGATGATATAACAATCACTGGAACTCCTGCGGATAATTTCCCAGATGAGCAACGTGCACAGTTTTGTGGTTCTGGTATTGCTAGATCAACAAACTATGTTACAGAATATTCTATTCCTACAGTATGCACAAACCCTCTTGCGATAGTGACTGATTTTGAAGGTAACGTCTGGTTTGCCCAAACAAATACTGGAAATTTGGCAAAATTTGATCCTACCACAGAAACATTTACTGAATTTGAAAACCCCTCTTGGCCGCCAAATGGAAGATCTATGATGTGGGGTATTGATTATTCACCTGATGGCTCTTTGTGGTATACTGATGAGACATTTGACTCTGTTTGGAAATTTTCTCCACAGGACGAAACCTATCAAAGACTTCCCTATCCTAGTGAAGGAGATTCACTCCCTCAAAAATTGAAGGTAGATGGCTCGCAAATAATTGTAAACGATTTTACAGGAAACAAAATTACATTTTTGGATCCTACATTATCTGGTGAAGATTTGGCGTATCTTAGTCTGCCCTCTCCTGTAGAGAATTCAGTTACAGGCGACTTTGCAATAGATGACGAAAATAATTTATGGTATACTAATTGGTTGTTCCAGCAAGGAGGTGTCTTGGTAAAGTTTGACCAAGAAGGATATCGTTCCAATGTTGCAAATACTGGCGAAGAATTTTTACCATTGTTGGAATACATTAATGTTTTAGAATTGCCTACTGAGTTACTTACTCCAAATGGCGTAGTATTTACTGATGATGGCAAATTATGGCTTGTCGATACTTCAAGTTCACACTTTTTTAGTTTTGATCCCCGTGATGAAACATATACCCAATATGTGACCTCCGACCCGCCTCCATCTACATATGGGAATTCTAGTGGTATAATTAAAACTCCAATATCTAGACCTTACTGGGTTGAGGCCAATGATGTTGGACAAATAGTGTTCAATGAACAAACAGCAAATCGATTAGCAGTTATGGACCCAAAAAACCAATCGTTGATTGAATATTTTGTACCTTCTATGAATCCAAACTGGGGTGATTGTGGAGATATGGCAAATTGTGGTTTGGCTCAGGTATTTGATTTTGCAGTGGATGGTGATAAAATTTGGTTTACAGAATGGGTGGAAAACAACATCGGAGTTGTAGATACTTCTGTTGAATTGCCCTTTGATATAGAACTGGATTCAAATGTTGTAACTCTTAAGGCAGGCGAATCAGCCGATTTGACATTTGTGGTGTCTCCTAAAACTGCTCAGGACATATCTGGTGTTTCTTTGATATTATCTGACACTCGCGACTTTTTGAATGTAAAGGATGAATCTGGAACGCCATCTGTCTTTCAATTAGATTTTGATGCACCTCGTCCCATTAAGACAATGATTTCTGCATCAGAAGACGCAGTTCCTGGAACCTACAAGGCCCTTTTGGGAGCTCAAACCGATGAGGTCTCTGTCAGCAAATTTGTAACTATTGTTATAGAATCGTGATTCCAAAATTAGATTCTCAAATAGGAATTTCTGTTTATAGCACCGATTTTGTAGGAATAGGGGGTAAAATAAAAACATCTCCAGAAAACTTTGAAGTATCTGAAATTATTTCTGACAAAAGTTTAGGACAAATTAAAGAAAAAGGTGATTATGCAGTTTACAAACTAACAAAGAAAAACATCGATACTAATCATGCCGTTTCAGATATTTTTAGAAAAAAAGGCATACGATTAAAGGCCCTCGGATTGAAAGATTCTTTTGCAGTAACTGAACAATTCCTATGTGCAAACAATAAAGGGAGTACCATCAATGATTATTCTTCCACAAAGTATTCTTTAGAAAAATTGGGCTTTGTAAACAAACCTCTGACTAAAAAGAACATGAAAGGAAATCATTTCAAAATAAAAATCACGGGAGGTAAAGACAACATCCAAGAATTCCATGAACAAAATAAAATTTTAAATTTTTATGGTTACCAACGATTTGGCTCAAAAAGGCCAGTAACTCATTTAATTGGAAAGGCAATGCTTCAGAGAAATTTTGAAAGAGCAATTGAGCTTATTTTGAGCTTCACATCGCCTTATGACTCTAAAGAAAATAATGAAATTCGAGAAAAACTTCAAGATTCTGCAAATTATGCAAAATACTTTGATCAACTACCTCCTCAAATGGACATAGAAAAGATTGTACTTAAAGAAATGATTGATAGTGGGGATTCCCAACTATCTATCAAAAAAATACCTCTATCTTTGCGAAGATTTTACATCCAAGCATATCAATCATATCTGTTTAATTGCACTCTTAGCTCTTCATTTGAAGGTGGCGAAAGCCTTTTTGACTGCCAAGAAGGTGATGTCTGTTTTGATTCTAAAGACAAACTTGGCAAATATGTCCAAGGTGGGGACCAACGCTTGTCAGTTCCATTTGTGGGGTATTCATATTACAAAAAAACTCGGTTTGATTATTACATTTCAAAAATATTGGAACGGGAGGAA
>JASFUC010000083.1:0-6093 GCA_050050475.1 Nitrosopumilaceae archaeon | reverse complement strand
TGCAAAACCCAAAACACAAAAGGCCACTAACAAAACAAAAACTGCTTTATCTGCATGGAAGAAAGCAGCAAAAAGAACTGTAAAAACATCTTCTCGACAAAAACCCAAGCCAAGAAAAACTGTCTCAGTTCCAAAGGGTAAAAAACTTACCAAAGTAGCCTATGGACGAGCAGCAAAGCGTCTAGTCACATTAAGTGGGAAAGGACCTAGAAAACACTCTAAAAAACCCGCAAAGAAGGGAACACAAGTAACTAAAAAGGCCTATAGTAGAGCAGCACGCCGAACTGTAAGGAAAAGATAGGCTTTCCAAATTTTTTAATCTTTATTTGTTATTAGAATTAATTTAATTTAGACCCCAGAAGTTTTTCTCTGTGGCCATAGAATGTTCTTGCTGGTTCAAATCTTATCGACCTTCAAAAAATAATTCCAAATGGATGTAGTCAATTAATTGGTTTCTTGAAATTATTTTTCTAAAAAGTTATCCCGCATAATATTGTCAAATTAGTCCAATATTCTTCTTTTATTTCCAAAAATATGGCTGAAAAAATTTAATGTTTGTTGTGTGATAGCAAAAAATGAGGCCAGGAAGACAATGATTGCTCCTCATACGGCAGACGTCTTGCTGTTGGGGTTTCATTTCCCCGGTCTCATGGCATAACCTTTAAAAAAACAATTTTAATCTTTGATGATCAATTTTATTTACAAACTATCTACTTTTCACACAGACACTTGAACACCAAAATACTCAAAACTCATGAAATGTAAAAGATTACATGGTAAAAGCTGATCTTAGAGTTTGCACTGATTGTGGCTGCCTATTTAACAGAGAGGTAGGATTGAAGCCCATATCTAACTGCCCTGCATGTGGTTCTGAAAATCGTGAACCCTTAGAACTGTAATTTTGAATCCGAATTATTGATTTTAGGTTTAATTCAAGGCTAAAATCATAAGCTAATTTGTTGATAATCAAGTAATTTGTTGACGGCAAATTATATGTGATGAACAGTAATTTATCATATGCCAAAGAAAGAAAAAAATGAAGTTGAACACAAAAGATTAGAGAAATGGAGAATTGGTAGAGCAAACTATCCTTAAGATAGTTTAAAGTTTTTCTGGTAGTTAATGCAGGTGATCGTTTTTAGTGGCATTTAGGTTTGCTCTGGTTATTTTCCCATTCTGTGCATAGTTGTTTACAAAATTTGGATTATCAATAATCATCATCTCCTCATCAAATTTTTTGTTTGGAATTAGCATGATTTTATTGCTGCCGTCAATCTTAATGATTGTCTTTACCAAACCTATCTGTATTATTTCACCTTTTTCCCCCTCAAATTCTATGGTGTTTCCGACATTGAATCGCTTTCCCAGAGCAATACTCATTCCAGAAATTGCATTTTGTAATTTGTTCAGGTAAACAAATGTGAAGAAAAGCAAAATTGCACTAAGAGAGGTTACGACCTCAATTGCAGAGGCAAGTAACTTTAATGTAATTGCCAGGTAAATTGTTTCAATTATTGAAATTATGATAATAATTACTCCTGTAGCTTTGTGGGATCCTGAAAGAGTTTTGAATTTAACTCGCTCCACTAATTTAATGATCAAAATGATACATGCAGTAACAATGATGGAAAGGATTGCATAAAAGAAATTGGCTTCCACACAAATCATTCCCTTCAAACTGGATAAAATACTATATTCATCAAGCTAGGAATATTATGAAATATAGCTTATTTTCAAGTTAACAGCTTAGAACCTGATATTATTTTGATCACCAAGTTAATAGATATGACGTGTTACCGCCCAGAATGCCACCTTGATTCTCCCTGTAAGTATTGTGGTGTAATAAGAAAAGATAGTAATATTTCCAATAAAAAACATGTAGACGGAGATTCGGAATGACGGGTTTGATGTCTCTTTTACAAAAACATCAATAATTTACTTTATTTTCAACATGTTAGCTTATGAACCAATAATAGAAAAAGTTGCCAAGAGTATGTATGAAACCTACTTTTCTACTCGTTTCCTGCGACGTAAAAAAAAATAAAGAGGTAGCCGAACAAATTCAAAGAAATCATGGAGTAAAAGAGGCTCTTCCAGTATTTGGTACCTATGACTGTATTGTAAAAACCGATAATATGGCTGAAAAAGAAATTAAAGAATTAGTTCTGTCAAGCATCAGACCTCTGGATGGTGTGACTGCGGTTTTGTCTCTGTATACTTCACCTCCTAAAACCTGGCAAAATTCAAATGAATGACAACGATCGTCTTAGAATTTTTATTTATGATGACGTAATTTTAATTCAAAATCAGTTTGGAAAAATAAAGGAATTTCCTAGATGTGAAATTACTAATGTAAAATCATTTGTTTTAGAAATGGTAAAAACTGGAAACCTAGATGATCTTCTAATGTAATAATAAAAAAAGCTGAAATTCAAGCATTTAGCTGACAAAATGATAACTCTATCTGGGGGAATTAGGAAGTGATGACAAAAACGGATGCCCTTGTAGAGAACATGGTTGGACGATTACAGGAAAAGGGGTTAAAGGTATTGTATGCAAAGTGTGATGGATTTAATGCACCTGAAAAATTACAGGGTGCTGAACCTGACGTGATCGGATGGGACTCTAATAATGAATTACTTCATGTAGGATTAGTTGCTGACTCAAAAATCATTAAACAGGATGATACTCAAAAAAAGATAGACATTCTTGCAAAACTGTCAATGGGATCTGGGACCTCAAAAGGTACGCATATTCCGTTTTATCTTGGAATGCCAAAGGATGCAGAAAATACTGAAGACCAAAACTTTGCCGAGAAATTAACCTCTGAACACTCCGTTCTGCAATTAAAATTATAAAAAATGACTAAAATTAATTATAGAAAACCAATTGTTAGTGATGCAAGATCAATTTGTGATCTTGTAAAAAACAACAAACCTCTTGATGAGAACTCAAATTATCTTTACGTCTTACTTTGCCACAAATTTTCTGACACTTGTGTAGTTGCTGAAACGGATTCAAAAGTGATTGGATTTATGACTGGTTTTGTACCGCCAAAAGAATCTCAAACGCTATTTGTCTGGCAGGTTGCAGTAGATCCTAATTATAGGAATGAAGGAATTGCTAAGAATCTGGTATCCACTGTACTTGAAAATGCAGGCTCTGAGATAAAATATGTAGAGGCAACAGTTACATCTTCCAACAGGGCATCCCTGAAGTTTTTGGAAAATCTTGCAGATGATCTTAAAGCATCTATTTCATTGACTCCCTTGTTTTCAACTGAGGTTTTGGGAGAGGGACATGAGCCAGAAAATCTTGTAAAAATAGGTCCAATTAACAGTAAACTTTTGGAGGTAGAGGCTTGAAGGCAATTAGTTCTATGGAATCTGAAGTAAGATCCTATTGTAGGGCTTATCCAGTTGTTTTTGAAAAAGCAAAGGGCATTTACCTGATAGATGAAAATGGCAAAAAATATTTTGACTTTCTATGTGGTGCAGGTTCTATTAATTATGGCCACAACAACCCGATTCTAAAAAAAGAAATCATGGATTATCTTAATGACGATGGAATAGTCCATAGTTTGGATCTTGCAACAAAATCTAAGGAAGAATTTTTAGAGTCATTTCAAAAACATATTTTATCTCCACGGAATTTATCATACAAGGTACAATTTACGGGACCTACCGGGACTAATGCCGTCGAAGCTGCATTAAAGCTTGCAAGAAAAATTACTGGCCGCTCAAAAATAATCTCATTTACAAATGGTTTTCACGGGGTTTCTTTAGGTTCGCTTGCTGCAACTGGCAATTCTCATCATAGGGGTGGATCTGGAACTTCTCTTCATGATGTAAACTTCATGCCATATGATGGGTACATGGGAAATAAAACAAACACAATTGATTATCTTAGACGTGTTTTAGAAGACAATAGCAGTGGAATTGACCTTCCTGCTGCTGTGATATTGGAAACTATCCAAGGAGAAGGTGGAATAAACATTGCAAGTTCAAAGTGGTTAAAATCATTACAAGAACTATGTCATGAATTTGGAATTTTGATGATAGTAGATGATATACAGGTTGGCTGTGGCCGCACTGGAACTTTCTTTAGCTTTGAAAATTCTGAGATTGAACCTGACATGGTAATAATGTCTAAATCTTTGAGCGGATTTGGACTGCCTTTCTCATTTTTGCTCATGAAGCCCAAACTCGACATATGGAAACCAGGTGAACATAATGGAACCTTTAGGGGCAATAACCTTGCTTTTGTTAGTGCAAAAACTGCTATTGATACTTTCTGGACAACTCAGGAACTTGAGGCTGGAATCACTTTAAAATCAAATTTGCTCAAAAATCGACTAAATGAAATTACGCAAAAGTATCTCTCATCGGAAATTGATGTTCGCGGAAGAGGACTAGTTTATGGAATCGACTGCAGACTTCCAGAATTGGCCGAATCTATTCGTAACAAATGCTTTGAAAATGGCCTGATTATAGAAACTTGTGGCTCTGATGATCAAGTTGTAAAATTCCTTCCAGCATTAATAATTACAGAAAATGAATTATCTCAGGGATTGGATTTGTTTGAAAAAAGTGTAAAACAGGTAATGGAAGAATCTAATTTCCAAAAAAAGCTTGAGGAGGAGATCATTCAGAAATGTTAGTTCGAAATATTGATGGTCTTAGGGGAACTGCAAGGGAGATACATGCGGAAAATTGGTCTAGTACTAGATTATTATTAAAAAATGACAATATGGGATTTTCTTTTCATGAAACGATTGTCAAACAAGGAACAGAAACCAAAATCTGGTACAAAAATCATTTAGAGGCTGTCTATTGTATTGAAGGAATTGGAGAAATAGAAGAAGATAATGGAAAAAAACACAACATATCTAAGGGCACAATTTATGCATTGGATAAAAATGATAAACATACTCTAAGAGCATTTACAAAAATGAGAATGATATGTGTTTTTAATCCTGCCCTTGTAGGTCCTGAAACCCATGATGAAAATGGGGTTTATCCCTTGTTAACCACATAGGTAGATGCCAAATGATCCAAAATAAATCTCAAATGGATTTTTATCCAACTAGGATGGGCACCGATTCTAAAATAATTCCAAGAACTGATTCTGTGGTTTATGGTGAATCCTTTGTATCGTTATCTGAAGACAACGCAAAATTTTTTGAGAAAAATGGCTACCTTATATTTGAAAATCTATTTTCTGAAAATGAAGTTAAAAGTTTGTTTGATGAATTAAAAAAAATTTCTTCGGATAAGTCAAAAAAAGATTCACCACAATTCATTTTAGAGGAAACAGACAAAGAAGTGCGGTCTGTATTTGAGATTCACAAACAAAGTAAAATGTATGACAGGCTTTGCAGGGATAGAAGAGTTTTAGGTGTGGCCAGTCAACTCTTAGGAAGTCAAGTCTACCTTCATCAATCACGAGTAAATCTAAAACCTGGATTTGACGGAAAGGAGTTTTACTGGCACTCTGATTTTGAGACTTGGCATTCTGAGGATGGGATGCCTAACATGCGGGCTTTGTCTTGCTCAATTAGTTTGACTGACAACTTTGAATTTAATGGTCCTCTGATGGTAATTCCAGGCTCACACAAACAGTTTGTTTCTTGCAGTGGAAAAACTCCTCAAAAACACTACCAACAATCACTAAAGCGACAAGAAGTAGGAACTCCTGACAAAGCAATCTTGGAAGCAATGGTAAGAGAAGGGGGTATTGTGACTGCCAAAGGAAAGGCAGGTTCTGCAATATTTTTTGATTGCAACATAATGCATGGCTCAAATGGAAATATCACTCCTTATCCACGAAGTAATGCCTTCTTTGTGTACAATAGTGTTAAAAACAAATTAACAGACCCATTTTGTGGCCTGACTCCAAGACCTGAATACATTGCATCACGTGATTTCACTCCTCTTGAACCTGTGAAAAATTTCCTTGCTTCATAGGAATGAATATTTTTCTAAAAACTCAAAAATTAATTGAATTAGTCGAATATTTTTCAAAAAATGGAGAAATAGACAAACTAAGCCAAAAAATTTTTAGACTAATAAAAAACTAACAGTTCGAAGTACT
>JASFUC010000082.1:0-6105 GCA_050050475.1 Nitrosopumilaceae archaeon | reverse complement strand
CAGTTGTTGATTTGGATATGGATTCCAACAAACCTGTACCTGATTCCGGTTCTCTTTTTATCCCTCAAGGACATGTACTTGGAGATGCACACGAGCACGCATCCATTCTTGTAAAGATTTTTGGAGACAAGTTTGATTTTTCTAATCCTGATTTTCAGATAAGATCTTCTTGGATTCACTTTGAGGGATTGGATGGAAATACAATTCATCGTCATTCAAAGGGTATTACTTTGGGATATCTTTTTGACACGCTGAATCTGAAATTAACCTCTGATTGTTTTGTTTTTGTCAATGGAAGAGAATTCTGTACAAATCAAGACTATTCTTTGAAATTCTTCATTAACGGAATACAAGTTGATGGTATTAGAGATTATGTGGTATCTCAAGGAGATAGGATCCTTATTTCATATGGCTCAGAAGATCTTAAAGAGATCCAAGAACAATTTGACGAGCTAAATTCCCAAGAAATAATCGATTAGGGTTTTAGAAGCTGAAAACTGATTCAAAAATAAAAAAGAAGGGTATCTTATCCCCTTCCGAGGGCGGCATATTTTCCCTTGCGGCCTTTGACAAAAAATACCGCAGCAACTCCACCAAACACCCCAGCTGACAGTAGCACTGCTCCTACTATCCCATCAGCTGCAAACATGGGAGTTCCAGAGCCAGTGCCAGGGTTTTGTTCAGCAATTTTGACTCGCTCTTTTTGGATTTCTATATAGGAATCAAGTCCGGTCGTTTGGTCGGAAGGATATTGAGCAAATGCAATGTTGCCTACAGAAGGCAAAATCAATAGGCTCAATATTATGCCTGTTGTAACGGTTGTTTTTTTTCTATCCATAAATCAATTAGGTGAATTTTGCATAAAGGGTTTGATGAAATTTTCATTTTACTAATCCTTACATACTTTGATGCCGTAAAGGAATTGTTATGACAAAAAAAATTTCTTGCATAGATGACAATCTCGATATTTTCTCAATTGATGATGAGAAACTAAAGGTCTTGGCAAAAATTATCTCAAACAAGTCTAGCATAGAGATTTTGAATTTGTTGTTTCACAATGAGATGACGGCAAACGAGATTGCACAAAAAAACAACATGTCGCTGCAGCTTGTAAAGTACTATCTAGAAAAGATGCAGCAAATTGACCTGATACATGTGTCAAGGACGGTAAAAAGTTCAAAGGCACGAGACATGAACTATTACAAGACATCAAAACTTGCAATAATGATTACCCCGTCAAAAGTTACTGAAAAAGCAAAACAAAGTAAACTACTTTCGCGCTCCATTTATTCAATCTATAGATTCTTTGGTTTGTTTATTGCCTCCATTGCAGCGTTGTCTTTGGTAGTAGTAAACGCAGAAAGCAGATTGCTTGTTCCAATCAAGACTTGGTTTTCAGGATTTAGTCTCCCAATCGAGATTTCGGGAACGGGGATTGCCAATTCAATGGATGAGTCATTTTATCTTGCAAAGACAAAAGTTGATTCGGTAATACTAAATCCAGGTGCAGGTTCTGGTACGCCAATTTTTAATCCCTACTCTGATGTATTGGCATTTACTAATTTTGATTTTATAATAACTATGATAATCATTGCAGGACTAGGCGCTGCAATATCGGTTCCATTTTTCCTATCCTCATTCTGGCATTCCAGAAAACATCCCAAACTTGGGCAGACTATGGAATGGGAAAAGCCATGGTCCAAAGAACGACTCCGATAATTGGGATAATTATAGTGGATGCGACAATGGCCCGCATCCATTTTTTCTTAATGTAACCTTGGTCGTCCAGAAACATCTACGACAACCTCTCGATAATTTCAAAATACATTCTAATGTTTTATTCTGAAATCTTCTTTATAATAATTGGATATCTTGAAGAGAGGGATATTGGTAGACTCCCTCTAATTAAACTCGAAATGAGTGTATAAAATAATTATCGAGTTTTTACGGAATCATTCTTCGGTTATTTTATTGCTCCAAAGGAACCAAAAACAGAATTTTTATGAAGTATTTCTATTTTTTTGAAACCTACCTCTCTCATCAAGTCTAATTGGAAATTCATAGTTCTTGGAGAATCCTCCTTTTCAATATAATCAAAAACATTCTCCATGTAAGATTGACCACCTTCTTTTTTTAGGTAATTTCCGTATCTAGTAACATTCATTTTTTCAATACGTTCATCCTCCTGAGAAAGGAGATCAAAAATCCAGAAAGATCCACCTGGTTTCAAGGATTCATAGATTTTTGAAAAAACACTTTTCCACTCAGACGTTTCTCTAAGGTGATGAAGAACAGCTGCTGAAATCACAATGTCAAACTGGTCAGTTCCAATGTCTATTTCTCTAATATCTCCCTGAAGTGTCGTAATTTGCCCATTAGTCAAGGGCGTGATTCTCTCTACTGCTCTGTTCAACATCGGTAAACTTAGATCAACAAGGGTACAATCAAGGTTTGGTAATTTTTCTAGTGTCTTGATAGTATAATTGCCAGCTCCACATCCAATGTCTAAGATTTTTCTAGCGTTTTTGTTAACGTATGATGCAGATGATGTTATTAGATCCATCTGTAACGATGCATCGATTGTGGCTTTTTGTCCAGTCTCAAGGTTTGAAAATCTTTCTACATCATTATCAAAACGCTCTCTAATCTCAGCAGGGGTGGATTTGCTCATTCCTAGGATTTTCATTTTTTGGGTTTTAATGTTTTCAATTTTACAGGATCCTAATCTGTCCAAAAGAAATTTTCTAAAGTTTATCACGTTTCCAAAGGATATGAAAATACAGGATAATCACAAATCCATACAGACTAACATCTAGATTTAATGTTCAATTTAGCCCGTCAAGGCTCTAATTGGTTCTCCAAACTCTATTGTAATTTTGACATCAAAGGGAATCATTTTCGTGTATCTATTCATAAAAAATGAATGTGCATCAGGATTTTCTTCCAAATATTTTTTATCAATGTCAATTCCAAGGGAGTTCTGAGCGTTTCCAATTCCAAGGCCAACAATTGGGTAACTGTCAAGATCTTGCTCTACAATTGCTCTTGCAATCTCCAGCTTTGTGTAATATGGGAGCGAATCAGTATCATTTGAGACTAACGCAAGTCTTCCGTGTCCTCTGTCAATTGAATTCTCTACAAAATACTCGTAAAAGCCAGTCTTATTAAATTTGATCTGTTTTTGCATTCTTGGCTCTATTGATTCAATTAACCATTTGTTTTCCCTATCATAAATCATGGAAGGAGAATCTGATTCGTTAATCCAAGTTACGGTATTGTTTTTCTCAAGATAGATAACAGCTGTGTTCGGTAGTGGAGTAATTCTAACTTGATTTGGCGAATGGATTGGATAAATCAATATCGTATTGGGATCAAGCGTACTAATGTCAGGGAAGCATTCGTTGCCTCTCTTAATAAAACCATCATCACATAGGGTTAAAGATTCAGTTGTTGAATCAATTTCTAAAAACAAATAGTAATGAATTGGTAAATAAATCACCACAGAGGTTACTATTGCAATAATTATCAAAAATCTAGTTTTCATTTTCAACTATAACCTGAATTTGTTTATGCGCTATTTTCCATGAGGCAAATTTCATTGATTCTGTGGGTTCTGGTGTTTTTGCTAGTAATTCTACAAAGTATTTTCCTTCTTTAGCATTTTCATCTACTTTTATTGGTAAATCAAAAGTAATAGAACCATCTACTTCTGGAGTTATTAAAACAGATTCAATATGAATTCCAAATTTATCAAGATCTGCTGGATTTTCATATAGGGTACCATCTCCAGTTTCTGAATCATATATTGTAAATCCTGCAATGCTAATAGGAGTAAGTTTGTTGTATCCAAAAAAAGAATCTAAAACCATGGAAATAGATTTTGTTTCACCTTTTCCAAGTACTATCCTATTATCATCGGCTCTTAACTCTACACCCTTAATTAGGTCCATTCCTGAAATCTTGTCATCAACAATCAAAGTCGAATATGGATTAATTTTATAGAATCCTCCTTTGGGTTCATAAAGAAAAAGCAAGACATTGTCCCCCACATCAAAGATTTTTTCATCCTCTACCCACGTTCCACCAATACCTGGAATCTCTCCTCCGCGAGATTCTAATCCAATTTTATCCACGTCTAATGGATTTTTGAGATATTCCTCAACTTCAACTGTCATTCGTGTCACAATTTCGCCTTTTTGGCAAGGATAAGATTCTGTTATGGTTCCTATAACAACAACATCGGCTTGTTTGTAAGTTTGCTCAACTGTTTGATGTGCTATTAAGGCTTCAGCTTCTGGAATGTTTAGTTCCAACGAACATGGAATACTTTTAGATAATCCATTTGGCAAATTTAATCCAATTATCAAAATCAAAAATATTGCCGTAGCCCCAGTAGTAATAATGATTCTACGTTTGGTTTTCAATTAGCAGAGCTAGATTTGATATGTTCATAAGTTCTTCTAATCTTTGAGGAGTGAATCTACCAAGACCCACTTTTTCATTACAAATAGAACCTTTGTAGTAATCGTGTTCATGTTTTACTTCTAAACGATGATTGAAAATCTACCAAGACTTGGTTCAAATTTGTCCACAAAATTGACTTGATTAAAGTTTTCAAATTTATTCGTGTTCTCATCGGGATTTGTTAATTTAGATCAACACGCTCTCTAGCCAAATTCTATTGCAAATATTTTATAAAAAATATTTTTGGAGATTTGGGCTTTACTCCATTTTTTGATCTGAGTGGTCACTATTGCATAGAGTGTCGACCAAATTTTTTATCGAACTAATTGATTTTTTTTGGATGGAACGTATTCCCAGCTCTTTTAAATTTTTTAGTTCATCATCTCTAAAATCCATCATACTGATTATCGTTATTTTTTTTAATTCTGTGGGTCTTGTATTTTTCAAGTCCTCTACAAATTGTATTCCTCCATACTTTGGCATTAGAATATCAAGCAAAATTGCATCGTAATTGTTTTTTCTGACTAGTTCTAGCCCTTCTTTACCATCAGTGGTGCTCTCAAATTGACATCCTTTTACCGTGAATAATGATTTGTACAAATGGGAAAATGCTTCGGAATCATCTATTTGTAAAACGCGCATAATGATTATTTTTGTTATTTGTATTTTAGAAAATGTCTGAAAATAAAAAAACATACCTATAAAATGAAAATAGGAAGTTCTAATTGATTCACAAAATTAGACCAAATAACCCTCCTTAACACTATTTCACGTCATGGAACCAAACTAAATTGACAATCCCTTCACTTGGAACTTTAATGCTCACAAAGGGAATTGAATCTCATTTCATTGCATTTCCATGCGGGAAAATTGTGATTGGAAAGTAAAACCAAGTACTCCCATCATATTTTGTCCTAAATAATTAGAAGAACCTACGAGTATTTTATTTAAATCTAGAATGATTGAAAACTAGATTTCAAAAACAAAAAGGGGTTATTTTTGCATATATGTTGCCAGTATAATTGAATTTACATCCAACACCATACATGCAGGGTGCTCGTATTTTTCTGTAGGGAGGCCACAACTATGACAAAACAATTTTGTAGGTTCGTTACAAAATTTGCATGTTTGTTCTACCTCTAGATGTGAATTACAAATTCTACAATTTTGTTGTTGCATAAAATACTGTGATTCTTTAAATGATTTAAGGGGTTTGAAAATTAGAGTCGACTAATTAGAAGAAGCTAATTTTTGTTTTAATTTTTTGATAATAGTTTTGGTTTACAATTTCTCTTGAGATAATCCAATGTTGATTAATTTTTTATACGTAGAATAATTGTACTCTCAATAATTTGTTTCAATTCCATAAAATAAGCTATTTTTTATTTACTAGAAATCAATTAAATCAATTTAATCTCATTTAAAATACATTAAACCTTTTTTCTTATGATGGCAATATCAAAAGCCAAACGCAGTGAAGCTGCAAAAAAAGCAGCAAGAACACGAAAACGTAATGCAAAACCCAAAACACAAAAGGCCACTAACAAAACAAAAACTGCTTTATCTGCATGGAAGAAAGCAGCAAAAAGAACTGTAAAAACATCTTCTCGACAAAAACCCAAGCCAAGAAAAACTGTCTCA
>JASFUC010000081.1:0-6147 GCA_050050475.1 Nitrosopumilaceae archaeon | reverse complement strand
CGTGGTGAAATTGCTCCACACTTGGTGATCTTTGCAAGTAATTTTATTTTGAATTTTCCACCTCTTTTATCATCAATATGCTCAAATTCTCCGACATACCCTTCTTTTTGAAGTGTTTTTAGAACCTCTATTCCTAATTTTGAAGTTGGAAGAATAATACATTCATTGTTTCTTCTGGTTTCATTATTGTAGATTGTTCCAAATAGATTTGCTAAAATGTTTGTTGCTGGCATTTTTATCACTGGTTTTTCCTAAATCCTAAAGATACTGCTACTTCTCTGAAACATCGTCTGCATAACATTAAATCATATTTTTGAATTACTGCCGTATAATCTCCACATCGTTTACACCATCTAGAACCACGTCCAAAATCATGTTTTTTCCTTCCCGTGAATTCATAAGTTCTATCTTTTGCCATTATACTACGGTCACTCCAAACTCTTTGATTAGATAATCTTTTGCTTCTTCGGCTTTAATTACATGGTGTTTTCCAACATTTGCTTTATGCTTGCTTCTTTTCCTGATTCCATAACCTGGTCTTGTTAATGTTACAGAAATACCTAAACCTAAAATTCCGATTTTTGGGTCATATTTTACTCCTGGAATATCAATATGTTCATTTATTCCAAATGAATGATTCCCAAAATTATCAAATGATTTTCCTTTAACTTGATTTCCTTTTGCTTCAAAAAGACGTTTTAGTAAGGCTTTTGCATCTTCTCCTCTTATCGTGACTGCAACTCCAATTGGTTCTCCTTTTCTTATTCCCCAATCTCTTTGGGTCTCTTTTGCTTCTCTTGCTGTTGGGGTTTTACCTGAAATTTGCTCAAGTGCTGTTTTTGCAACCTGGATTACATCTCCTGACCTTCCTAATCCCATGTTTAGAACTACCTTTTCAAGGGAAATTTTTCGCATTGGGTTTTCTGTTGTTTGAGACATGGTATCACTTTATTTGAATAACTGGTTCCTCTTTTCCGATTACAATTACGACGTCTGCTGGAATTTCGATCTTTCTTTCCTCTAAATCTAGTAGGATCCTTTTTGGGAGGATAAATGACCCTTCTTCAATTGTTTCAATCTTCCCAATTTGTCCTGCATTAACTCCACGTGTGACTAGTACATGTGAATCTTTTTCTAACTTTAGTACTTCAAGTATTTTTTGTTCGGGAATTTGAATCAAACAACTGTCACCTACATTTACCTTGGTATCTGAAATCATAGAACGTCCATCGTGGAATCCTATCTGTGTTTTTCCATCCTTGATTGTGGTTTTACTAATAACTCTGACAATTTTTTTAGTTTTTTCTGATTCGTTAATTTTTACAGGTTTCAAAATTTTTCCATCTGTTGGAACTAGTCTGTATATGTCTGAAACATCTTGGAGTTCTACAACGTCCATTAATCCGATTCCATTGTGGAGGGATTTTCTAACAATCCCGTCGATCTTTACTCTTCCGCCGTAGATTGAAGTCTTTGCTTCTCTAAGTGAATTTACGATCTTTAATGTGTCTCTAAGAAATACTGCTGTTGGAATGGATGCTTCTTTTTTGTGTGGTCCTGGTCTTACAGTAACTACAAAACGTTTGCTTTTTCTATCAATTCCCCAAAACTGAGGTGCCATTTGTCTTTTGAGTTTTTTACTACCTGCTATGCTTACCATTATTCTTTATCCTCCTTTTCTTGTGATTTTTCTACTTTTGTTTCTTTAGTTGGGGTTTCTTTTGGTTTTTCTTCTTTTTTAGATGGTACGTCTTTTGGCTTTGAAGATGGTTTTTTACCCTCTAATTTTGCCATTCTCCATTTATCATCTGAATTAAGACCCGTAACTATGACATTAGATGAATGAATGTGTACATCAAACTTATCTCCTTTTGTTTTTTCTTTCTTTACCCCCTCAATTGCAATACTACTTTCCTGAACTGAAACTTTTGATATTTTTCCATCAACTCCTTTGAATTCTCCTCTTACGATTTTTACGGTATCTCCTTCAACAACTCGTACGCTGTTTTTAGAAAATTTCTTTTTGAGGTCTTTTGATAATGGGCTTGATACTTGTTTACTTTTAGTTGTCTGAGTTGCACGATAAATCCTTTGATTTCTCATTTTACTTGGTTTCATTTTATACCACCATGGATGCCAAGTTAGCTACTCTTGGCCATTTCTCTGAAGCTTCTGCTGCTACTGGTCCTTTGATGTCTGTTCCTTTTACTTCTCCTTCAGGAGTGATAAGGACTGCTGCATTATCTTCAAAACAAACTCTTACACCGTTTAGTCTTCTAACTGCATATTTTTGTCGGATAATTACTGCTCCATATACTTGCTTTCTTAGCTCTGCTGGACCTTTCTTTACAACAACATTACAAAAGTCACCCACTCCACCTGCTGGAAGTCTTGAGACTCTAGTTTTGTACTTTGTTACATTGATTACCTCTAAAATTTTAGCACCTGTATTATCTGCGCAAACTATGTTTGCACCAACTGGAATTGATCTTGTCACATATGGTCTAAATTCTGCTACTCCTTTACCTGCTTGTTTTGCCATTATTCTTTAACCTCCACAACCACATATGATACAGATTTTGCAATTGGTCTGCACTCTGCAGTCAATACATGATCTCCTAATTTTGCCTCAATACATCCAGGGACATGTGCATGAATGGTATTTGTGCTTCTTGCGTATCTTTTGTATTTGTTAAAGTAGACGGGTGCTTCTTTTTGCAGGGTTACAGTTTGTCTTGCCTTGTCTCCTGTAATTTTACCGTCAAACAATTTTCCACGAATAGATAATTTTCCATGAAATGGACAATGAATGTCATTGCATTCTTTTTCAGGTGTTTTTACATCGAGGCCTATGCTTTGAGTCATGCCTTTCCTCCTAATCTGTCAAAAGGTCTCTTTTCAATTTTGGATCCATCCAGGGTAACTTGCTTGCCTTGTAGGTAAAATTTCCATAGGCTGTTGGACTTTGGGATTGATTTTTTACCATTGTTGGTATTTAGTGTAAACATTGATTTTGTTTCATCAGTTATTGTTCCATTTAATCCTATGAATTGCGGGTTTGATGATTGAATGACTTGGGTTTCTAGACCGATAAATTCGTGTTTATAAATATTGTTTTCTGTGATCATTTCTTTTTCATCTCGTTTAGTTGTGTAAGCATTCTTGCAATGTCGTGTCTTAGTGCCTTTATTTTTCCACTCTCTTTTCGGAGAGTTCCTTTTGAACCGTCTACTCTTAGTTTTGCAAGCTCACTTCTAGTTTCTTGAATTTTACTTTTAAGATCTTGTTCATTTAGTGCTCTTACTGTCTTCATGCTAATTCTTGTCATTACTTGAACTCCTCCTCTACTTCTTCAAGGGTTTCTAGTTCTTTCATTTTTTCTTCTTCTAGTGCAATTCTTTCTGATTCTGATTTTGCTGTGTCTTTCTTTCCCTCTACTTTGACAACCTCTACTTTTACATCTTCAATTGCAACTTCTTCTACTTTGACCTTTTGCTCTTCTGTTTTTTCTTTCTTTGGTTTTTCTTTTTGTATTTTCTTTAACTCAAATTCTGGAACAAACTTTTCTTTTCTTGCAATTCTGATTCTAATTCCAATCAATCCCATTGCGGTGTTTACATGGGCTATGTCTTCTGCAACTATTACTTCGGCATGGTGTCCTGCTCTTGGTAGGACTCCTGCAGTATGTTTTTCAAATGCTGAACGGTCTCCGCGAAGTTTTCCTGAAATTGTAATTTGAACTCCCATTGCACCACCTTCCATTATTTGCTTTAGAGTCCACATTGTTGCTCTTCTAAAGGCAGTTCCACGCTCAAGATGTGCTGCCATCCTGTTACACATCACACTTGGTGATAATTCTGGTTTTTCAATTTCATTTACAGATATTTGTGGATTCTTTAATCCAAAGTCTGTGGCTAATTTTTCAGTTAGCTCTCTGATCCCTGAGCCCTTTCTTCCAATAACAATTCCAGGTCTTGTGACATGGAGTGCAACTCTAGTTCCTGTCGGTGTTTTTGAAATTTCGGCATGAGAGAATCCTGCTTCTTTTATTGCTTCTCTGAGATAATCTTTGAGAAGCATCATGTTATAGTTGTCTTTGATTACATTTTTGACCGATGACATTTTAAATCTCCTGAGCTACTAGCTCCACATGTGTCAGTACGTTGTTCTTTGGAGTTGCTCTTCCCATTGCACGTGGTGTGAATCTTTTTACCAAAACTCCCTTGTGGACTGTTGCGTTTATGATTTTTAATCTATCTAAATCCATTCCTTTGTATTCGGCATTGGATTCTAAATTATCTAAAACTTTGATAAATTCTTTAGCGGACTTTTGTGGATATCGACCTGACATCATACCAGGATCTGACCTGTGCCCCACTTGGTTTTTGTATCGTCCAAAGGCTACAGCTCGTTCTTTGTTGATGACTGCTTGCAAATAATCTCTGGCTTTTTCAATAGATAGACCTTTGATTGCTACTGCAATTTCTCTGGCATGCTTGTGGGAAATATCTTTCTCCCTTAGGGAAGAACGAACATGCCTTGTAGTATCATAATTTTGGAATGCGTAATCGAACCTTCCCATAATAATCACTTTAATGGCACGTAGAGACTGGATCTGGATGCACCGACACCTGGGGCACCGTGGTTTACTCTCTTGTTGGTAATTACATATTCTCCAAGATAATGTCCAACCATTTCGGTTTTAATTGCTACTGGGACAAATTCTTTTCCTGAGAAAACATTTACTGTAACTCCTACCATGTATGGAAGGACAATCAAATCTCTAAGATGAGTTTTGATTGGTGTTTTTAATTTACCTGCTTTTGCAGCTTTAATCTCTTCAATTAATTTTCTTTTTCCATCAGTAATTCCTCTGGTGAGAGATCTTCTTTGTCTTGAATTAAACAATTGGAATAATTTTTCCAATGAAGTATTATCTAATTCTTCTTTTGAGAGTCCTCTGTATGTAAATTCTTTAACCATTTCTTTTCTCCTGTGTTAGTGGTTTTGAGGTTTTATGGTCCATATTATAGCATTCCTATCTTTGTTGCCAAGTCTCTTGCTTTTTCGGTTGTTTCAAATTGAACAAAGGCTTTTTTGCCATAAATCGTTCTTGCAGTGTTTACGTTGGTTGCTTTTTGATTGTAAAGTGTATTGACAGCTTCGATGATCTCCGGCTTACTTGCTTCTCTGTTTACTATAAAACAAATTTTGCTTTCATTTTCCACCATTGCAAATGTTTTTTCGGTAATGTATGGCTTCAAAATAATTTTACTGGCCTGATCTACATTCATTGTGTCTTCTCCATCAAGTTAAGGTGCGTTGATTTTATTTTGCCAATTTCTTCAATTGCTGCTTTTGAATATACTGTTAATCTAATTGGATCTGATCCGGGGGATAAATCTAACACACTTAGGTCTTTGACCGATCTTGTCTCTACTCCTGGGATTGAACCGCAAGCTTTGCGAATATTTTCAGAATTTTTTGTCACAAACAAAACGCTCTTTCCAACTTTTTTGGTTCGTCCTCTTAGAGATGATTGACCACTTCTTGGCTTTCTTGTGTGTAGTCTTTCTACATCTTTTGATAGTTTTAGAGATTCGATGACTTTGGACAATTCACTTGCTTTGGAGATTGATTCAATGTCATCTGATACTATTATTGGAAATGATTCGATTTCTTCTACTTTGTGCCCTCTTGATAATACTTTGTCTTTTGATGCAGTAGCTGCAATTGCAGAACACAATGCCAATTTGTTTTCTTTTTTGTTTAATTTTTTGTAAATTACCTTGTTTACATTTGGTGGATGAGCTTGCCTTCCTCCTCTGATAGATGCAACTTCTCCTGCTTGGCCTTGTCGTCCGCCACCACCTCCACGCATTCTTGCAATACGAGCAATGCCCTGTCCTGTTGGAGGATCATTTGAATCTGCTACAACATCCATTCCGGCAGTTGGATGTCTTCCCTGTCTTTGGAATTTATGTGAATTAAGATTGGTCCAAGCTTTGTGAATTAACTCTCTTCTAAATGGGGTGGAAAAGACTAAAGGCAATTCAATTTCTCCTTCTTTGTCTCCGTTAATGTTTAATGATGTTGTTTTAGTCATATTACTACCTCCAAAATATTTGGCTTGTTTACTTTCGTTGG
>JASFUC010000080.1:0-6171 GCA_050050475.1 Nitrosopumilaceae archaeon | reverse complement strand
AAGATTTTCTTTACTTGACAGAAAGGTGACCTATTCGATGATTCCAAGAGGTTTGGCAGCAGCAGTTTTAGCAACTTTCCCTTTAACGCTAGGACTACCAAATGCGGAGATCTATTCACAAATTGTTTTTTTTATTATTCTATCCTCAGTTATTATTACAACTATTGGTTTAGGAAGATCCAAAAAGATTCCGCCTCCGGAGGCAAAAGAGGGTGGTTTTATCACCAAACCCCCAGAAGATTCTCAGAAAGAATAATTCTAAATTAAAAAATTTTTAAGATTTGAGTTTATCTTTTATGGTTTGAATGTATTTTTGGTTGTATTCAGAAAATAATCGAATTTTATCTTGAGCAAGAGCCATAGCTCCTGGTCTACTATTCACATGTTTTTGTGCAATTTCTTGATCTTCTAACAATTTTTGTAGACCTTCTTTTGAGTGAGAGTCAAGTTTACTAGTTAATTGATTTAATTCAATGTCAAGCAGATTTTTAGTGTCAGGTTCTGCAGGTGGAAATGCTCCAATGATTTCTTTGGTAGTAATTTTTCCAAAAACTTTTTTATCTAATTCCATTAGCTTTATCTCCATCATTTGTATTATAAATTAAATTTACAGAAATTTTAATTTCCATTATTAAATTCAAGTTTTTTGAAAAATTTTGTTATTTATTCCCCAAGTTAATTATCAACGTTGAGATTAGAATTTAGAATATAATATTATCAGAATGGAATTTCATAGTAGGTGATAGGTAATGACTTATTGTATTGGTAAATGTAAGAATTACAAGGCACAAAAACCTTCAAGGATAGGACGGTATGCATCTGGACAAAAAAGATGTAATTATTGTGAAATTTTTGTCGATTACGACGGAATTACTTGTCCATGTTGTAATAGGCAATTACGTTGTCTTCCTAGAAGTAGAAAAGGAAAAGAACGATATCTAGAACAAATTGTATCATAATTTTCTCTGAAAAATAAAGTGCTTATTTAGGGGAGTATACTAATCAGAATATGCCTATTCCAGAAGATGTTCAAGATTATGTAGAAAAACAGATAAAATTAATGATTTCACAAACAGAAGCTTATTTGCCTTTTATCAAAGTAGCCTTTCCATACTCCAAAAATCTAGCTGATGCATGCTACAATCTAATAGTTGGAAGTGCTGTTTCAATTTTTGTAAATCAATATGCAATGAGATTAAAATACCCTACTGCGGAGGATTTCACAGAATTTGGAAAAATTACTATCAAGTACAGAGATCAAATTGATCAATTTTTCAAGTAGCTATTCTATTTTTATTTTATGACCGGAAGTCCCTTTTGGTATTGTAATAGTTAATCTTCCTTTAGTAAATTTTGCACTTGCTTTTTTACTATTAATTTTGGAGGGAAGAGTTATTGTTTTTTTGAAGTATTCAAATTTAGTTTTCATCCCTAATTTTTCTTCAGAATAAGTTTCCTTTAATTTTGCTTCAATTGAAATGGTGTTTTCATCAAATGTAATTTTAATATCTTTTTTGTTTACTAAAGGAAGATCAAATTCTAGTAACCAATAAGTTCCATATTCCCTTAAACAAGATAAAGGAGAAAGAATCTGTTTTTCAATATCATCATTTAGTAACGAGCTAAAAACTGGTTGAAATATTCTAATTTTGTTATTATCTTCTTTTTTAGTCATAAAATCACCTATAAATTTGAGGAGTCCTTCCTTTTGGTTTTTGTTGTTGCTGTTGTTGTAAAGAGCGAATTGTTTCTTCCATGAGTTTCCTGTGTTGTATACGTAATCGCTCCATCCTCTTTTTTATGTCAGTTGTGTCAATCTTGATATCTAATATTTTGGCCAATGTTGTAATTGCCACAATCGAGGCATCAGGATCTGGGAAAAATGGATGACATTCAGCATACAAAATTAGAGCGGGAATTTTTGATTTTCTAAAAGCAGTAATCATAGCAGCATCTGTCCCAAAAATTGAACCCGCCAAAAATTTGGAGATTCCATAGTCATAAAGTAATTTTTCTAGTGATTGGTGAGTAACAAGACCAAAGATTTTTGGTGCTTTGGGATCTATGTTGACAGTCTCCATTCCACTAATAATAATTATTTTTGAGATTTGATTTTTTTTGCAGTAGTCCAAAACTGATTGAGCAAAGTCATATGCTACAAATTGGTCAAAAGGAAGATCAGATATTATTACATAGAGGTTATTTTTTTTATAGATTCGAATTGGTGGAAGAATTTCACCATCTTCAACAAATAATGTAGGGGGGAGATCTGGGTGATCTATTTCACCTATTTGTTTCATCTGTAAATGATGAACCAAATATGAAATGGTAAAGGTACCTACCAGACCATTACTAGGAAATCCTACAAGTAATACACTTTCTTTAGAAGATTTTTTGCTGACTTGCATAATCAGAATACTGGTAGACCCATTTTTCTAATGCTTGTCTTTGATCTTCGTTTTGCTTTTTTGGAAAGGTTTCTCAATAGTTTTTGGCTTAGATCTTCTAAAACCTCACTAAGATCAAAACCTACAGATTTGTAAATTAATGGAGAATGGTGTGAAGTTGTAATCATTATTGTTACATTGAATTTTCCTTCTTTTTTACCACCACTTCTCTGTTTTTTAATAGATACTCTAGCTTCATGAATTTCAGAATAAGTTTGCTGTAATCTCTTAAGGGTTTTTTCAAATTTTGAAGTGATCAATTTGATGTTCCCTTGATCCTCTGGCATTCCTACAATAAACAAAGGGATTTGTGCTTCTACTTTTGTTGCTAATAATCCTAGTATATCCTTGAAGGTGATTATTCCTTGAAGGTTATCCCAAAGGTTTACCAAACAACATGTGGTATCTGTTTTTAGCATTAGTTTTAGAATCTTATTCAAATCATCATTAGGTGAACATTGAGGAATTCTAGCACTTCCCATATTTCCAATTTGTGATTCTAATTTTCGAACTCGATTAGCTCCAACAGATAAACGACCTAAACTCTCTTTTGGAATTATTGCTTCAATTAGATGAGAGGACGTTAAAACCTGTTTTATTTTTTCTTTGTTTATTACCGGAAGATGGTCTATTTTCTTACTAATCATTATTCGTTTAGCTGTACTTAGAGGTTCATTTGAGGTAACCGTAATAGGATTTTGAGTATAAATCAAATTTGCCTTTATCCATTTGTTGTCTTTAGAGGAAAGTAGTTTGATGATTTGTTTTGCAGTAACTACTCCAATGATTTTATTTTTACTGACAACAGGAACTTCTCTGGTTCTATAATGTGTCATTATATGAGATGCTTTTTGTATTGAGTCATTTGGAGAAACATAAGGTATGGGTGAAAGGTATGGTTCTACTTTCATGGAAGTTATATTTTTTGCATTAAGTAGAGAAAGAACATTTGTAGAAAAGGTGCTCTTGCCATTAATGTAAAATGCATCATATGCCTTGTTTCGAGTGATTTTGTTGATCACAGAGGAAAGGGTATCAGTTGTTTCAATTAATGTGGGTTTCGTAACAAAATTTCTAATTTTTGTAGTTTGAATATCTTTTAGGTGTTCATAAATTGTATCAGTTATCATCTTTCTTTATTGATAAAACACCTATTTTTAAATTAAAAGAAAACCTTAGATTTTCATTCTTGATATTCATTCTTGATATTTGAGTTCATATATTTAACCTAAAAAGCAGAAGATTGCGTAATGCTATTAAAAAAAGTAGAACTTAATCAGATAATTATTAAAAAAACTATTACAGTTAGTCCAAATTCAACTTTGTTGGAGGCAAGAGAAGTCCTTCTTCGCCATAATTTGAAGAGATTAGTTGTGATAAACTCGAAGAATTGTCCAGTAGGAATAATTACTGAAAAGGATATTGCTAAAACGATTTATGCTTTAGGAGATAAATCTATCAAATCAGTAAAAGTTTCAGGATTTATGTCAAAAAAATTGTTCACTGTAAAACAAACTGATTCCATTTATGATTGTGCAAAGTTAATGAAAAGACATAGAATTAGTTCTGTTATTGTTTTAGGTAAAAAAGGAGTTTTGGAAGGGCTTGTAACAAAAACTGATCTTGCGTCCATATTTCTTACACATGGAGTATCTCCTCTAAAGGTCTCCAAAATTATGACAAGAAAAGTAATTACTGCAATGCCTGGAGATTCATTACTTTATGTTGAAAGTTTGTTAATACATAATAGAATATCACGGATTATAATTGAACGAAATAAAATTCCAGTAGGAATAATTACTTATCGAGATTTTGTCCCAGCAAAACTACCTCATTGGATTGCACAATATGCTGATCCAAAAGAAGTAGAAAATTATAGAACAAAAAAAGATCTAAATGACTTTCAGGTAAACCAAATGAGTCATCTTCTTCATTTTAAGGCAGTTGATATTATGGCTTCAAATCCAATTACAGTAAAAGCTGATGAGGATGTGAGTGTTGCTGTATTGTTAATGATAAGAAATAGAATTAGTGGATTGCCAGTAGTAAAAAATTCAAAGCTTGTCGGGATTATTACTAAGGCAGATATTGTGAAAGCTATTGCAGAGGCTTAAACTATTTTACAATTAGTACAGAGCAAGGGGAATTATTTGCAAGTTTGTTGGAGATACTTCCCAGAAAAAATCTAGCTGTTGCACCCAAACCCTTACTTCCCACAATAATCAAATTACATTTTTTATTTTTTGCAAGTTTTACAATCTCGTTTGTTATATTCCCCTCTTTCATAACAGTAGTTGTATCAATTCCTTTATTTTTTGCAGTCTCTTTTCCTTTAATCAGAGTTTTTTCTCCAAACCTTCTAAGTATTTTCAAATATTCCTTTCTATCCAACAAATTTAGAGAGGGGGATTTATCAACTACATATACCAATATGAGATTAGCCTGATAGTTTTTTGCCATATCACAAGCCTGAAGAAGAGCTTTTTTTGAATAATCCGAACCATCTAATGGAACCAAAATATTCATGTAGAGTGACTTTCGCATAATCAAAAATAAAATTGACGAATATTAAACTAAACTCTTGAAAATCATGCAATGAGATAGTTATTAAAACTGATAATCTTGAATTAGTATTAAATTATAAAAATAAAGGTTAATAGAAATGATAAGGAAAAATATTAAAAAAATTCTTGTGCCCCTCGACGGCTCTAAAAATTCTCTCAGGGGCCTCGACGAAGCAATTTATCTTGCCAGGCAATGTCAAGCAACAATTACAGGCTTGTACATTATTCCAATTTATCCAAGAAATCTATCTGATGCCATTATGCCATTTCAAATTCAGCTAAACAAGGAATCTAAAAAATTCATGGATAGTGCAAAAAAGAAAAGTGCAAAAAAGGGAATTGATTTCAAGTCTAAAATTATTTTTGGAAGTCCAACTGTAGAAATCGAAGAATTATCTAAGAAGGGGAAATTTGACATTATTGTAATTGGGTCCAGAGGTCAAAGCGGGTTAAAGGAAGTATTTTTGGGGAGTGTAGCAAATGCAATTGTACATAAATCCAAAATACCGGTTTTAGTAGTGAAGTAGTGATAAGATGTTCTCTAAAATGTTAACCAAAATTCTAGTTCCATATGATGGATCTAAATATTCTACAAAAGCCCTTACACGAGCAACTGAACTTGCTCATAATTTAGATTCGGAAATAATTTTATTTTCTGTTGTAAATGTTGGATATGTTTCTCCTCCCGGACTACTTGGTATAATCAAATCAAAAAAAGAAAAAGAATCTATCAAGAAGTGGTCAAAATCGATCAAAATAGATACTGAAAAGATGTTAAAAAATGCATTAAAAAAATGTGAATCAAAAGGAATTACTGCATCCTATGTAATATCTGAGGGGGAAATTTCAAGTAAAATTTTGGATTTTGCAACAAAGAAAAAGATCTCATTAATAGTAATAGGAAGTCATGGACTTCATGGAATTGGGAAATTAAAGACTCTTGGAAGTGTTAGTAGAAGGGTTTCAGAGAATGCCAAATGTCCAGTATTAATTGTAAGATAATATCATGATAGTTCTCCTAAAAAGTGAACTGTATCTTTTTCCACAATAACTGTTCTATCTTTGGGAACACGAAATAATTTTTTAGATCCAGCAGCAGATTGAATTATTATCTTTGAATAAGGATCTTTAGTAGCTTTGTATAAAATTCCTTTATCACC
>JASFUC010000079.1:0-6212 GCA_050050475.1 Nitrosopumilaceae archaeon | reverse complement strand
CTTTATCATTTAATTTTGAAATTAATCTTCCCCAACTTCCAACCGTTGGTTTGATTACTTTGGGATATCCTTGCAGATTAAGGGCTTCAATGGCTGCATCCTTGGAAAAGGCAACCGTTGCATCTGGTGTTGGTACTCCTTGTTTCTTTAACAGCATATGGGTGAATAATTTGTTTCCAGCAAATATTCCTGTGTTAAGACAATTGATTACATTTACACCAAGACCTTCAAGAGCTGCAGTAGAATGTAGATTTCTATAGTAACTGACACATCTTTGAATTACAGTCCCATATTGTTCTGGTTTCTTTTCTAAATCTAAAAATAATTTTTTACAATCAACCATCTGGATATTGAAATCTTTTTTTTTCCCAGCCTCTAATAGAGCCTTTTCTTCCCATCGGATGGTATCGTAAAGAATTGTTACGTCTGGATTCACTGTCCCCAATCCTCGCCAACCGTTTGGGCCGGCTTTAGATCGAAACCATCTGAACCTTTTGCTAATTCAAAACTTGCACCACATTCGGGACATGTTACGATTTCTCCTTCTAAAGCATCGCTTGGTATGGAGATATCTGCATCACATTCATCACATTTTGCCATTATTTTTCCTCGGGTTTTTCTTTTTTGTCGTCATTAATTATCTTTTTTTCAAGTCTATCTGCTAAAGGAATTTCTATGAGATCTCCCATTCGTAAATTCTTCAAACCTGTAGCAACTGCTTTTGCAGATTCACTGTTTTTCTCAAGACCCAAAATTGACATTAAATAGGATGCTCCTGTCTTCCCTGCAAGCTCTCCAAAAACAATTCTTCTTCGGTTACCTACCGTTCTTGGTGGTATTGGCTCATAGGCTGCAGGATTTCTAAGAATAGCTGCAAGGTGTGTGCCTGCCTTGTGTTTGTATGCAGAGCTTCCAACAATAGGCTTTGAATCGTAGGGTTTGATTGTTGTATATTCTTCGATTAATCGAGACAAGTCTTGAAGCATATCTAATCTAAAGTCATTTGGAGATTTGTAAAGATAAGTAAGCGCCACTGAAACTTCTGCAAGTGATGGAATACCTGTTCTTTCACCAATTCCATCAATGGTAGTATGTATTTGATCTACTCCGCCATCACACGCTGCAAAAGCGTTTGCAAGTGCAAACCCAATATCGTTATGTACATGTGCATCAAGCGGAGTGTCGATTTCTGATCTTACTTTTTTAACAAAATTATACATTCCAACTGGACGAAGAATCCCTACAGTGTCTGGTAGACTAATTCTATCAACACCTGCCTCTTCTATTGCCCTGCATATCTTTAAGAGAAATTCTGGTTCTGCTCTACTGCCATCTTCAACCGTAAATCTAATTTTTAATCCATGAGCCTTTGCATATTCCACTGTTTCAACTGCTCTATCCATTGCTTGTTGTCTTGTGATTCGTAGTTTGTCTTTTAGATGGATGTCTGAAATACCTAGATATGCTGCACACCATTTAGCATCGCAACTCAATGAAATATCGATATCTTCTTTGAGTGCACGTCCATGAGAAACAATGTCTGCCTTTAATCCTTGTTTGATGATTGTCTTTACCGCTTCTTTGTGGTCATCCGATACAACAGGGGATATCTCAATTTGATCCACTCCAAAATAATCCAGCATCCATGCAATTTGAATTCGTTGTTTGTTGGTAAATGAAACTCCTGGGTGTTGTTCTCCTTCCCTTAGGGTGCTATCTAGAACCCTTATCTTCTTTGGATTTTTTTCATACGAGTTGTACAGGTCTGCATAGTAATTCGGATCCTTCATTACAGAAATCGTTGGGATTATTTTTCCATATAAACATATTCGTACTAAGTTCGTTGGAAATTAACAAAGATGATCCTAATTTCAAAATATTTGGAAATTTTAAAACGAATGTCGGTTTAGACTATTTTTCTTAAGATTATGACCGTATTAGTATCTATTACACCAGGAATTTTTCTTAGAGCATCAATGCTGTTGTTTATCTCTGCGATGTTTGAGGCACTGATAATTGTTGTGATGTCGTACTGGCCAGTAATCTCATAAACCGTTTTTACGCCTTCAAGTTTGGCAAGCTTTACTGACACTTTGGATGTATCTGTTGCAGAATCTACTGAAACTAAAACTATGGCGCTAGTGATATTTTCTTCTCCAAGCTCCAGGGTGAATCTCTTGATTGACCCAGTATCTACAAGATTTTTTACACGTCTTCTAACTGCTGATTCGGATAGTTTTAACTTCTTTCCAATATCTACAAAAGATTCTCTAGAGTTTTCCTTTAGAAAATCAATAATTTTTTCATCTACTTTATCTTTAAACACTCCTTTTCTTCTCCTCTTCAGTAAGTACGGAATCTAAGCTTTGTAAAACTTTTGTTATGTCTTCTTCTGTTATTACCAGAGGAGGTAGGATTCTTAGTATGTTTCTTCCAGAGTACAACATTAACACTCCTTCTTTTATCAAATTCATCAGTATGTCTCTTACTTCAAATTTCAACTCCACTCCGATCATTAGACCTTTGCCTCTTATTTCGCGAATGATAGGATGATTTTCTTTTAGTTTTTCAAGACCATCTCTGAAAATTTTTCCCATTTTCTCAGAATTTTCAATTAATCCATCTTCAGTTAATGCCTTAAGTGCTGCAATTCCGGCAGCGCAAGACAATGGGTTTCCGCCAAAGGTTGAGGAATGCTCTCCCTTGCTAATTGATGCCAAAATATCTGGCCTGACAAGTGTTGCTCCCATTGGAACTCCTCCTGCAATTCCCTTTGCCAGACACATGATGTCTGGAGTTGTATTCCAATGATCACACGCCCATAATCGTCCTGTTCTTCCAAGGCCTGCCTGAATTTCGTCAAAAATTAAAAGGATTCCTTTCTCATCGCAAAGCTTTCTCACTTCTTGCAAAAAACCATCAGGTGCAACAACAATGCCGCTCTCCCCTTGGATGGGTTCTAATATTACAAATGCAGTATCTTCATCAATTACAGAACGTAGAGATTCAATGTCACCATATGATGCAAACGATACTTTTTCTACTAGTGGGGCAAATGCTTTTTTGTATTTTGGATTAAACGTTAATGATAAAGCTCCAAATGATTTTCCATGATAGGAGCCTTTCATTGCAACCATTCCTTTTTTGCCTGAAAACTTTCTTGCAAACTTCATTGCAGCTTCTACTGCTTCTGCACCACTGTTGTTAAGATGTACTTGGGTAAGATCTTTTGGTGCAAGGCCAATTAGTGTTTTGAGAAATTCTTCTCTTGTTTTATTATAAAGGGAACTGTGAACTGTGATGATTTTATCTATTTGTTCTTTGATTGCATTGTTGACTCTGTCATTTTGATGTCCTACAAGGGCAACTCCGTATCCTCCCATGCAGTCGATGTACTCTTTTCCATCAATATCCCATACATGAGCTCCTTTGCCTTTCTCAACTGTTACTGGAAATCTCTGATAGAGATTCCCCATAAATTTATCTTCACTCATGTTGAATCACCGTACAGTTATCATGGGAAATTGCAGAGGATATAGGATTTTCTTTTTGTCCATTTGCAATAAGGGCTTCTTTTACTCCCATGTCGAGTGCCTCAGTTGAAGCTAGGATTTTTTTCTCCATTCCGGGCCCAATCTTTGGTCGAATTTCTTTTGCTTCTGCTAGAGTTAGTTTGGTAACAAGTTTGTCATCCATTAAAAGTCCATCCACATTTGTAATGAATAGCACTTTATCAGAACCAACTTTTCCTGCAACATATGCTGCTGCTCTATCTCCATCAACATTAAGAAAGTCTGATTCTTCGCTTATGGCGATGGGGGAAATTACTGGCGTCAGGCCTTGATCCATCAACGATTTGATTAATTCTGAATTAATATTTCGTATTTTTCCTGTATATCCGCCATCAATTGCCTGCTTTCGGCCTTTTTCATTTACAATGAGTAACTTCTTTTTTCTTTCAGCTTCTATTACTCTGGCATCTACCCCGGACAAACCAATTGCGTTAATACCATGTTTTTGAAGCATCTGGACTATGGTTTTGTTTATTCGGCCTGCCATCACCATGGTAAAAATTTCTGCAGTTTCTTTGTCTGTGTATCTACTTTTAATTCCACTGGGAGATGTGACAAATTTTGGTTCTTTTCCTAATTGCTCGCAGACTTTGGTGACTTCTTTTCCTCCACCATGAACAAGAATTACTCCTTCTGTTTCTGCAACTTTTTTGATATCTAAAATTGTCGATGGGTGTAAGTTATCTACTACGCTTCCACCGATCTTGATTGTAATCATTTCTAAACCGGAGTGAGTGGTGTGTATCTTAGTCCATCCATCTCATCGAATCCACACATTACATTCATGTTCTGAATGGCAGAACCTGCAGCTCCTTTCATCAAGTTATCTGAAGCTGATAAAGCAATCAATCTGTGATTGTCCTCATCCAAATCAAATCCAATGTCACAAAAGTTTGAACCCACCAAGAACTTTGGATCTGGGAATTTATACAATCCTTTTTTGTCGCGAATCAATCGGATAAATTTTTCTTCACCATAAGTTTGACGATAAAGTTTCCACAACTCTTTTTCTTCAATATCTTTTTTCATAAATGTGTGATTAGTACACAAAATTCCACGAACGACATCTACTGCGTGTGGACTCATTGAAACATGAATCTTTCTTCCGGCAATCTCGCTTAGCTCTTGCTCTATTTCTCCTGTATGCCTATGTTTTGCTGGTTTGTATGGTCTGATAACTCCAGCTCGCATTGCATGTGCAGTACCTGCACCTGAACCCGCACCAGATGAACCAATCTTTGAATCAACCACAATATGTTCAGTGTCAATTAGATCATTTCGAATCAAAGGTGCAAGTGCCAACATTGAGGTTACTGCCATACATCCGGGACATGACACCAATTGTGCTTTTTTGATTTGCTCACGATGCAATTCTGGAACTCCAAATACTGAATTTTTCAAGTAATCTGGGTGTGGGTGTTCCCATCCATACCATTTATTGTAATCCTCAGGGGCATGCAGCCTATAATCTGCACTCAGATCAATTATTTTGATTCCTCTATCGTATAGTGCCTTTACAATCTCAGTTGCAGTTCCATGAGGTACTGCAGTAAAGACCAAATCACATTTGTCTGAAATTTTATCATAATCCATCTCCGAAAAAGTCAGATCTGTAAATCCCTTCAAACTTGGTTGAACTCTGTGCAAGTATTCCCCAACATGCTGTCGTGAAGTTACCATGCTTATCTCAACGTCTGGGTGATTTACAAGTAAACGAAGGGTTTCTCCTCCTACATATCCTGAAGCGCCAACTACTCCTACTTTCATGATGAATTCTGTCGTAATGGAGTATAATTTATTTCCTAATGCAACTAAGAGCGTACTCTACCATTGCTTTTGGTATGTTTCGTTTGGCAACTCTTGCTAATCCCTTAAACTCTACAGTATTGTTTACCTCATGCACTACTAATCCTTTTTTCTCGTCTTCCATCATGTCGATCCCTAAAATTCCTCCTCCCATTGCCTGTGATGCCTTTATGGTAATGTCTTCCATCTCTTTTGTAATCTCACAAATTTCCGGATCTGCTCCAAGCGCAATATTGGTCTTGAAACCATTTGCCGATTTTCTATACATGGCAGCAATTGGTTCGTCACCAACTGTAATTACTCGAATATCGCGTGGGGGTCTTTGGATTAACTCTTGAAGATAGTAAATTCTATCATGTGGGCCGTCATTGATGTCTCTAATTTCCATCACGGCTTCTGCAGTGTCTTTATCTTTGAGAGGCATTACTCCCCTTCCCCAACTACCGATTATGGGCTTGATTACAAGTGGATATCCTACTTTTTCTAGATTCTCCATGGAACTTTCACTTGAAAATGAAAAGTATGTCTTTGGGGTTGGAATATTGTGTTTTTTTAAGCGTAATGTCATTATCATTTTGTTTCCACAAATACTAGCTACATCAAACGAGTTTATTGTTGGAACATCCATAAATTCCAAACTGGCAGTAAAGTGTAACCCTCTAAAATAACTCACACATCTTTCTAAAACAACATCTCCAAGATCATAATCGTCTTTTTTACTATCGGTGTTAATTTGTGTGATTTTGGCATCAAGCATCGATGTATCGCAACCAAGATCAGATGCTTCTTTTTGTAGCATCTTTTCTTCGGACCTTAACCGGTCAAAGACGATAC
>JASFUC010000078.1:0-6215 GCA_050050475.1 Nitrosopumilaceae archaeon | reverse complement strand
CGCTATGAGTAGAATGGGCGGATACGGCGATTCTGGTGTTGGTGGTGGCGGATTCTTTGGATCAGGCTCAGGCGGCAGTGCTAAAGTAAAGTACGTTTGTCTTGTTTGTAATAACAAACATGGGGGCGGATCTTGTCCAAGATGTGGCTCAAAAATGCAACGTGCTGATTTCTAACCATTCATTATGACCTTAGATGATTTAAGAAAAAAAGTAATTTACCAAAATACTCTAGATGTATGGATTTCTGCCTGTGAGGAAAGTAAAATTAATTGGAATGAAGCAGAAAATTATAAAAAATTCATAGAATTCCTTCAAAATCAAAACATTAACATGAAAAAATTTCCGTTATGTGTAAGCGAATCTGATAACAGTTCCCCTGAAAAGGTGAGTTTTGCTGAACATTTATCTGAATCCAAAGATCCTAGCCATGAAACCTTTACCATTAAACTAAGTGATTCTACAATAGATAAAATTCGCAAATTTGATTTTAAAAATTAATTACCTTCTAAGCTTTGGATTAACAATTACATCCAATGCATTTCCAATAAAAACAAACGCCAATCCTGTAATGGCTATCATTATCCCTGGGGGCATTATCCACCACCATAACCCTCTAGATGCTGCCCCATAGACATTTGCATCGTGCAGAATTTGACCCCATGTGGGAAATGAAGGATCTCCCAAACCAAGAAAACTAAGTCCAGCTTCGGTTGTAATTGCTGCAGGTACTGATATGGCAATACTTGCAAATGCATATGGGAGCAGTTGAGGCAAAATATGCCTTAGAATTATCTTTGACCTTTTTTGGCCCATCATTTCGGCAGCATCGATATATCCTCTTGTTTTAATTTGAAGAGCCATACTTCGGGAAACCTTGGCTACTCCAACCCATCCAAATATGGTTAGAAATCCAATCATCAAGAAAATGCTATTGCTAATTGTAACTGATAATATAATCAAAAATGGAAGGGCAGGTAGGGCATAAATGACATCGTTAAATCTCATCATTACCTCATCTGTCTTTTTACCTCTGTATCCCGCATATACTCCATAAAGTAGGCCAAATGCAACTGATGCAATAGCTACTACTATTCCGATGAATAATGCTAACGGTGTTCCCCACAAAAGACCTACTGCCAAGTCTCGCCTTAGTTCATCTGTGCCCATAATTCCAAATGCCTTTCCGCCAACAATCAAAGTTGAATCTGAAATCTCGTTTTTGGAATTCACTCCATAAAGATTCACCATAAAAGAATAATCTCCCTTTAATGGCTGATGGGAACCCATCTGTGAAAAAACAACATCTTCTGCAGATAATCTATTAAGTGAAAAATCAAATTTATCTGATTGCAAAAAAAGATTTTTACGAATAGATTCGTCTGTTGAAAATATTCTTTCAGTATGTTTTGTTGTGGATTCAGAATAAGGCAATGATGTAGATAATAATTTTAATTCTGTTCCATCTGGTCTGACAACTATCATTTCGAGAAGAGGGGTTCCTGAATATTGTGCAGAAAATTCGTAAATGAAATCTTTTGGAAAATCATCATAAGCAAAATTCATTCCAAATTGATGCGATACTAGAGAAATATCTCCTGAGGTTTCAGTTTTTTCTATTGGTTCATTTAAAATTTTATGCTCGGGAATTTTTTCAGACAAAAAAAGGTTAACCCAAACTGGAATGGCCACTTTTGGATAAGAAATCCAATTTCCTGGATTATTCCATTGACTAAAGGTTTCATTTGGAATTGCCACTATTGCAACTATTGAAACTAAAATCAAAACCGCTAAAATACTAATTCCGGCAATTCCAATCTTACTTCGTAAAAATTCACTTTTGATTTCTTGAGGGGATACACTACTCATTGCCCTGTCCTCACTCTGGGGTCAAAATACCCATAAAGTAAATCTGCAATAAAAATACTGACAAGGAAAAAAACAGTCAAAATGTATGTTGCTCCGATAATTACTGGCAAATCCATTACAGTAATTGCTTCAAAATACAATCTTCCCATACCTGGCCAATCAAAAACTGCTTCTGTGATAATTGCCCCTCCAAGTGAACCAGATAAACTCAAAGCCAAAATCGTAACAATGGGAGGTGCTGCATTTTTAAGAGCATGCCTGTAGATAATTTTCTTTTTACTTATACCGATTACTTTTTTTGACATGATGAAATCTTCTTGCATTATTCCTACCATAAAATTTCTCACCAAGTAGGCCCACGCTCCAAATCCAATCATCACAATTGTTATCAAAGGAAGTGTCATATGATACAGTAAGGATACCATGTAATTGGGATCGGTTGATGGAATTGGTGGAGTTGCTCTTGCCGGGAAAATTTGATATACAAAAGCAAATAAAAATATCATCAACATACCAATCCACCAAACCGGAAAACTGGAACTGATGATAGCAAAACTTGATGTTATTCTGTCAATAACAGAACCCACTTTGCTTCCCGATAAGGCGCCAAGAAATATTCCAATAATTGAAATAATTATTGTTGCAGAGGTGAATAATAAAATGGTTCTTGGAAGTTTTTCTAAAATAATTTCTTTGACATCTGAGGATCCTGCATCACTAGTAAGAAATGTGGCATGGCCAAAGTCTAATAATAAAATTTTGTACATGGTTAATCCTATCCTTTGGGGTGAATACCAAGGTTCATCTAATCCAAGTGTTTGAATTCTTTGATCAATCTGATCCTGAACAAATTCTTCAAATTCCTCTGACGATGAAAAGCTATTGGCAATTGTTGGGTCTTCGGTAATCTCTGCCCTTACTTGGAAAACCACTCCTTGCTTTAGGATGGTGTCCATGTTAGATCCTACCAACGAAATGGTCAAAAGTAAGGTAATCATTAAAACGCCAAACATTGTTATCAATCTAGTTGCAACAAATTTTTTTAGCGCCACTAACCTCGAATAATAAAATCAGTTTATAACAATTAATCTCAAAGCAGAACTAAACTAGTATAATAATAAACTCTTAAAAAATTCAATTTTTTGGCAAATTCATCATTGAGATTATGAAAAAATCTAATTTACTATGAATTTGATAGGATTTCTAGTGAAAAAAACTAATTTTGAGCCTGACAAATTGGCTCTCACCAAACAAGATATTCTTGATTTTTGCGATAGGGTACTAGAAAAATGGTCAAAAAACCCAACACAAAATACCAACAACATCTTGGCTATGAATGCCGTAAAAACAAGTGTGATATGGACTTCTGATGAATCTCTACAGGCAATTTGGGGCGAAATTCTCTCTTGGACTTTTGATCTTTTGTATGAAAATGCGTTGGCCCAAGGAAAAGATGATCAAGCTGAGTGGTCTAACGTGATGAAAAAAATAAAGAATAAAAAATAACAGTTTTAAATTTAGTTTATGAGTGCAAACACCATAAAAAAAGCAAAGAAACTTGTTGAAAGTGGCGGAGTTGAAAAAATCGATGAGGATCTTTATCAGATAAAATCTTCATCTGATCCTGAAAAATCTTATTTTGTTACTTCTGATACATGCGAATGCCCTGGTTTCAAAAATTTTTACAAGTTTCACCATGGAAAAGGGCTAAAAGCAAACTGCTCTCATCTTGAAGCAATCAGAATTTATAAAAATGAAAAATAATCTCATTTTAAATTTTTAACATCAGTCTTACCGATAAGGACCTTATTTTTTTTAATTATTATTGGTCGTTGAATCAACCCTGGATACTTTATCATTAATTTAATGATTTGATTATCTGTAGGGTCCTTAGATTCAAGCTCAAGTTCTTTGTACATCTTGTCTCGCTTACGCAAAATTTCTCGCGCTGATTTCCCACTCAAATTAATAATTTTTTTTAATTCTGATTCTGTAAATGGGTCTTTGAAAAAATCTCTTTTTTGAAAATCTATATTTAGTCTATCTATTTCATCAAGGGTTCTTTTACAAGTAATGCATGATGACTTGTGATAAATTATAGGATCTGATTTTGTCAATAACTATGGTGCCCCCAAATGTAATAAAATTGAATCTATGAGAATTTATCAATTTTTTATACCCTCAAATCCCTAATGAAACCTCTTATCTTAAAAAGTGTCTTTAGGTAGATTATAGTTACTGATAAAATGCAAAAATGCCCGTTATGTCAAACAGAATACAACGATGTTGCAAAAGTATGCCCATTACGTCATTGCTCAAATTGTGGGTCCTTGAAGTTACATACCCACAAAAACAGAAATTTTCAGAGTTCTAGGGCAAAGGTAAATTTTGGTTTTCTTTTACCGGCATTGGGTTTTTTTGTCTTGGTTTATGGGTATCTGTTTTTTCAAGGAGATTTAATCTCTTTTCTTAGCATTGTTGCAATTTATACCGTATTTTTCATTGCTGTGTTGTTCAAAACTACTGCCAAAAATATTCATTGTCAAGAATGCAATGCCAAAAATTTTCCTTTTGTTCAAGATGTAAGTCTTAATCCGGTAAAGAAGAATACAACAACCAACGAAGATGATCTTACGAAAAAAATTGCTAAAACGGTTTTGGAAGGATTATCAAAAGAACAAAAAAGACATAACAAAAAAGACATCATGATTAGAATTGGTGGTGCAATTTCATTAATCACCATTGCTACTATTGGAACATTTTTTGTAAACCCCGACGATGTTTTACTTGGAGAGATTATTGAAATGATAAAATCATTCCAATAAATTAAGAATCATTTATTTGAATAATTTGTCCATTCTCTACTGTAAATAACAAAACTTTACCATTTACCTCTACGGAAAATATTGATTCTTTGTAATCTACCTCGACCTCAGTTTCATCAACAGTGATTGATATGGATGTTTCCTGGTCATTTTCAAAATTTTCTTCGGATATTAAGACTAATTGAGTTGTAGCATTCTCGCCCAAATTATGATCATTTCGGTTCTTAGGAATTTCTGTAGAGTTATTTCCCAAATTTTCTATGGTTTCTCTGCTTGTGCTTATTTTTTCCAAATAGGCATTTTGAGCTTCTTCAGCAGTTCCTCCGTTGTTTAGGATTTGTTCTCTTACTAATTGAGCCTCAAAAAACAAGTTTTTTGTAAAATTCAAATGTTCAATTACAACATCTCTTATATTTTCATCTAAACTATTGACATAGTTTTCATATTCTGGCCCAGAAAAAACTCCAAATCCTGGACTATGTTCTTCGATTGCTTTTTCTCTCAATTCATTTTCGATCTTGTATTGTTCTTCAAGAACCTGTTTTTCCTGAGCAATTTTTTCATGTATTTTTTGTTCTTCGAGGAACTCTGCGTTTAATTTCTGGTAATAATTAAAGAGCATAAAACCAATGGGATCGTATCCAAAATCTTCCGGAGCAGCATCAAGATACTTCTTGGCCTCAGGAGTAGATAGTTTTGCAAAGGTTGATGCTGATTGGGAAATTTCGCCTTTTACCTGATATTGTATGGTGCTAATTCCAGTTTTACCTTCATCTGTTGAGGCTGAAATTGTGACCATATAATTTCCAGGCAACCTTTCATGCTTTCCAAGTTCGACTATAAACTCTCCTAACTGGCTTGTGTGTGTGGTTATTGACATTGATTGCGATTTTACATTTATTGAGGCATTTGGTACGGGCTTTGAGGCATGATCAATTACCATTCCTGATACTATTGGCCTTTCTCCTGAAAATATCGGTGAATTCTCTACGCTTGCTTGAATTTGCAAATCCCATAATGTTGCCTGTGAATTCGAGGCTAACGGAATAAGGAGCAATAAAGTGAAAATTCCTAAAAATAACTTGTTTCTGAACACATAATGATGTCTTGACCTGGATTGTTAAGAGCAGATATGAAAAAAAGCTAATTTTTCTACAAATATTTTTGATTAATTTTCCCCATCTAGTTCTTAAACTACCATGCAAAATACCAACAAATGGACTTAGAAAAATTTCAGGAAGATGTCAACAAAGTCACTGGGGAATTATCATCTAAATTAGAACAAAAAGATTGGCCTAGATTAATTTTCGTGCGAGATCAGCTAATTGAAATGTATAAAAAAAATCTTGTAAAAATTAATCATTCTGTTTTGGAGCTTATCTGTGCAGCAAATTTAATTGCTAATGGATACGCTGTCAATGTGGAAAAAAAGGTTTCCGACATTTTGGTATGTGACCTTTTTGCAAAGAAAGGTGATGGTGACACTATAATTGAAATCGAAACAGGTTTTACTCCCCCTGATC
>JASFUC010000077.1:0-6249 GCA_050050475.1 Nitrosopumilaceae archaeon | reverse complement strand
TTGCAAATTCTTCTAGCGATGCGTTTCCAGCTCTTTCTCCTATTCCGTTAATTGTCACATGGGCGCATTGAGCGCCAGCTCTTATTCCAGATAAGGCATTTGCAACAGCCAAACCAAAATCATTATGACAATGAAGACTAATAGGAAGATGAGTTGCATCTATTGCATCTTTTGTGATTTCAGCAATGTATTCTGGAGTTGCATAACCTACAGTGTCAGGAATGTCAATTCTGTCTGCTCCAGCTTTTCCCACTGCACCGAAAACTTTTTTCAAAAATTCCCTATCAGTTCTTGTAGCATCCTCTGCTGAAAATTCAACTTGTAATCCTCTTGATTTTCCATACTCTACTGCCTCAATTGCCTTTTCAAGTGCCTGATCTCGGGTTAACTTTAGCTTGTGCTCCAGATGAATGTCGGAAGTTGCAATAAATGCATGGACATAATTTAGCCCAGCATCAACAGCTGCATCAATATCTTTCTTGTTTGCTCTTGCAAGACCACAAACATCACAGGATAGTCCTTCACTAGTTATCATCTTGACTGCCTTGAACTCACCTTCAGAGATCACTGGAAAGCCAGCTTCTATTGCATCAACCCCTAATGCATCAAGTTTTTTTGCAATTGTTAATTTTTGATCTGGAGATAACGAAATTCCTGGAGTCTGCTCCCCATCTCTAAGTGTTGTGTCAAATATTCTGATTCTCATGCTCCACTCCTCTGCAATGCAGCAACACCTGTACGGGCAACATCAATTATTCCAAATGGGGCTGCAAGCTCCTCAAAGGCAGCAATTTGGTCAGGCGTGGCCGTAAGCTCAACCATAATCGAGTCTTTTTTAACATCGTGAACCTTTCCTCCATAGGCATTTGCCAGTTTGTTGATTTCCATACTATCATTAGCGTTACTTAGTTTAATCTTAAAAATACTCAGTTCTCGATATACTGTTTTGTACTCATCAAGGTGTTTTACTTCAACAGTATCAATCATCTTATCTAGCTGTTTTACTATTTGTTCGACTTGCTTTTCATCACCATATGTGGTAATAGTCATCCGAGAATATTCAGGATTTTCAGTTACCCCAACTGAGATGCTATCGATGTTAAAGTTTCTTGATCTGAAAAGATGAGTTACTTTGAACAATATTCCAGGTTTATTTTCTACCAGTAAAGAAAGAATCGCCCACATTACAATCACTCTATGATGGCAACACCATATCGCCTAGTGAAGTTCCAGGAGCTACAAATGGAAGTACATCTTCTTCAGGATCAATTGGAATGTCAATTACTGTTGCAACATCACTGCTTAATGCTGATTTTATTGCACGGTCAAGCTCATCCATGGATTCGGCACGTATTCCTTGTGCGCCATATGATTCTGCTAATTTAACATAATCAGGACAATACTTTCCTTGATCAACTCCAATCATCCTTCTATCATAGAAAGTTCTTTGCCATTGAGCTACCATTCCTAAAGTAAAGTTATTCAGAATAAATACAATTACTGGAATGTCTTCTAGTACTGCAGTTGCCAGAGAGTTTTCAGTCATTGCAAAACTACCATCACCTGCAATGTCAACTACTGTAACATCAGGTTTTGCAACTTTTGCTCCAATTGCAGCTGGAAATCCCCATCCCATTGTTCCAAGACCAGTAGAACTAAAGAAAGTGCCAGGTTGAATAACATCAAAGAATAATGAGGCCCACATTTGATGTTGACCTACTTCAGTAGTTACAATTGATTGGTGGGGGAGTAGTTCACGGAGTTTTCGTAAAATCTTTGCAGCTCCCATCTCACCTGGATGAAGCTTTAGATTCTCTTGCCAATAGGATTTAGTCTCTCTTACATGTTTAATCCAAGTGTTTTCTTCGGTTTGTTTTACTGCCTTTTGCATTAGCATCTTTACCATTATTCTCAATGAGGCTCGTACATCACCAACTACTGCGACAGACGTGGTTTGGTTCTTTCCAATCTCTGCAGGATCCACATCCATGTGGATAATCTTTAGCCTCTTTTCAAATGCCTCAAATGTGCCAACTGAACGATCTGAGAATCTAGTACCTATTGCCAAAACACAGTCAGCTTCTGTCATTATCTTGTTTGCCTCAGCATGTCCATGCATACCAATAGGACCCAAAGACAATGGATGGTTTTCTGGAAATGCACCTTTTCCTTTAAAGGTAGTTACAACTGGAATCATTAATAATTCTACTAAGGCTTGCAGTTCTGCAAACGCCGAAGAGATAATCGTTCCACCACCAGCTAAGATAACTGGTTTTTCTGCACTAAGAAGCATAGTGATTGCTTTTTCAACATTTGCCATGTCAGGATCACTCCAAGGATGATAACCACGAATTTTAAACTCGTCAGGAAACACCATTTCAGCTTCATTTTGTTGAACATCTTTTGGGACGTCAATTAGAACAGGTCCTGGTCTTCCAGTCTCTGCAATAAAAAATCCCTTTCTTACAACTTCTGGAATTTCTTTTGCATCCCGAGGTTGAAATGCATATTTTACTACAGGATTTGCCATTCCAATAATATCACTTTCCTGAAATGCATCTCTTCCAATCATAGGTACTGGCACTTGTCCTGTTATTGCCACCATTGGAGCAGAATCAGCTTGCGCAGTTGCGATTCCAGTCAAAATATTGGTCGCACCAGGTCCAGATGTGGCAAAACAAACTCCCGGTTTTCTGCTTACTCGGCCAAACCCATCTGCCATGTGAGCTGCAGATTGTTCATGTCTAGTCAAGATATGTCTAATATCACATCGTGCAAACTCGTCATACATTGGTAGATTGGCACCACCAGGTAATCCAAACACTTCTTTTACGCCTTCCTTTTCTAAGGCCTTCATCAGTGCTTTAGCACCAATCATTGTTTCCATTTTATTTTCCAAATCAGTCGCCATAATTTTAATGTGATATGTAATTTGTGCACTATAGTACTAAATCAACTAGCAAAAGTAAGCCAGTTTTTTGAGTTAATTTTTCATTCATTTAATTTCCAAAAATAAACCTCAGATATTCTTAATAAAGATTCTCAAAAAAATAATCAAAAAAAGGTTAGAAAATTACAGAAGATTTAAACTGATTCTTCATCCCAAGATGAACAGTTTTGTCTGAAAATAAAGAAATAATCAAGGTAATTGAGACATTTTTTGAGGCAGGAAAAACAAAGGACTTTTCTCACCTACATGAAATTCATCTAGAGGACAGTAAATTTTCAAGTTTTAGCGACTTGCCTCCATATGACCTCAAAGATCTCAAAACCACCCTTGAGCTAGAACAATTAAAGTTCATCAGCATAACAGATTACGACTATCAAGTGAAAAGCCCAAAGATAAGCATTTTTGGAGACACAGCAGTTGTGGCCTTTGAGTTGAACCAGAAAGGAATGTTAGTAGACACCAAAGCTTACACTGGCGAGCACATGTCTATTGATGGAAGGGCAACTTTCGTTTTGGTAAAACATCCAACATGGAAAATAGTTCACATTCATCTCTCAAAGATAAAAGGGTAGTTATTTTTTGTTCTCTTGAGGTTTGTTTTGATTTGGGTTTTTTGATTTGTTTTGATTAGGTTTATCTGGTTTTGATTTGTTTTGATTTGGGTTTTTAGGTTTATTTTGTTTTGATTTGTTCTTTTTTTGGTTACTGGTTTGTGGTTTGTTTGTTTTTGATTTGTTTTCATTGCATAATTGCTGGTATAGTTTGAATGCTTGATCTACTGTTGCATTTTGATGTACTATTGAGCGAATTGCTCGAATCATTGGAACTGGATTCTCAGATTGCCAGATGTTTCTACCCATGTCAACACCAACTGCTCCTGCCTTGATTGCATTGTATGTTAGTTGCATTGCATCACGTTCTGGAATTTTCTTTCCGCCTGCTACAATGATTGGCACAGGACAAGCCTCTACTACCTTTTTGAAATTATCACAGTAGTAGGTTTTTACAACATGAGCTCCTTGCTCTGCTGCAATTCGGCATGCAAGCGAAAGATACCTTGCATCTTTTCCTAATTCCTTTCCAACAGCAGTTACTGCTAAAACTGGGATGCCATACCGGTTAGCCTCACTTACAAGTTTTCCAAGGTTTACAATAGTTTGATTTTCATATTTAGAGCCAACAAACATGGACATTGCAATTGCACTGACATTGAGTCGAATTGCTTCCTCCATTGTAACTGTGATTTCCTCTTGGGACAAGTCCTCTCCAATAATGCTTGCCCCTCCTGATACACGTAAAACCATCGGAACCGAAGTGTTTGCATCAACTGAAGTTCGCTGGACGCCTCTTGTAAGCATCAAAGAGTCACAATATTTCAAAAGTGGCAATATGGTTTTTTTTGCATTTTCGAGTTTTTCAGTGGGTCCAAGAAAATAACCATGATCTACTGCAAGCATTAGGGCACGATTGTTTTGAGGTTTGATTATTCTTGCAAGTCTGTTTTTCAATCCCCATTCCATGTCTCTTCGAATTTTTCAGGAAAAAACGCCTTTCTTAAGCCTTTCTCATTTAATTATCCACATCATGGCAAGTTGACTTTTGATACTAACAAGAATCAGATAATTTATCAATCGGAATTTTGATTTACCATCTTGATTGAATATTTAATTGTTCAAGGATTTTTTTAGCAGTGTTTTCTTGCTGGAGCATTTTCATTACAAGAGAGTCGTTTATTCTTTCTTCCTGTTCAGGAAATGAATATGAAAAACTTTTTTGCAAATCCTTGGTTAACTCCTCGGAATCGAAAATTTCAGTTGCACGGTTTTGCTCATAAGCTATAATTCCTCCAAATCCAGAGTGTAATCTAGTTCTAGCATCTCCTGAATCATGGAATCGCTCAAAGGATTTGTTAATTTGGTTAAACGAACCAAAACTGTTCATCTCGAACAACCTACCATCCTCAGAAATCCAATAGGGACTATACTTTTCAATTTGAGTAATTTGAATTAATCCTTCTCCTTTGACATCAGAAGGAATCATTTTAGTTTGCATTGGGTTCAGTGACGGGCCAGAAATATCCAACCCTTCATTAAGATACGTGATTTGATATCTGTTCTTAAAGTCAATTGCCTTGATTGCCATTACCTTGTCTTTAAGTGGTTCAAGGAACACAATAGAGAGGTTTGTAGTATCGCATTTTTCCTCAATATCCGAAGAAGTACATTTTGTCTTTTCATGAGTTGCAACAATACTATCCTTATCAATTACATTTGATTTTTGCACTGCCTTTACCTCATTGATTTCATTGTTGTATCCATACCACACTTCAATTCCTAATTCTGCCAAATGGGCCTCACCAACGTTTGGAATTCCAAAGAGAAATTCCTGAACCTTCAGGCCCTTATCAGCATAAAGGGTTGCAGAAAATGTATTTTCTTTGCCAATAATTACAGATTGCTCTTGAAATGGAGTATGATGATTATCAGTTATAGGAAATAATTGTTCATTGAATGTAAACCCTCCATCAACAATGGATTCTTGGGTTTCATGGCTTAGTCCAAAAGTAGGCCTTGTAAGATGCTCATTCCCACCTCCTTTTGAATCCTGAACATCTATAATACTAGAAGAATCTGATTGTGGATTGGATGTTGTGCTAACTTCTGAAAAAAAAATAGCCTTATCAACATTAGAAGAGCCTTTTCCCGACTTTTCATTAGTGTTTTTGATTGATGTTTCAGTAGTAGATTCTAATTTTTTTTCATGGTGATGGGTGTTATGAGGTAAGAATTGATGATTGCCTCCATTTAGATCAATCGTGTCGTTTATGGATAAGACTACATCACCACTTGAGGTTGTTATGATTAATTTTACGATCTCATCTTTTTTACCTGGCTCTCCATTATCAGTAAAAATCCACTCTGCATGTGCACCATCTTCACCGTTAAATCTTCCAATGCCTTCACCCACATAAACATCAAGGGTAGGACCTGGATGAGGTGATTTTGGTGGCTCATTTGGGGTAGAGTCATCCAAACAAGTAGCAGATAGAAGTTCAGTCATATGGAATGAATCACCTAACCAGTTTACCTCAAGATTGTTTGGAAGATATTCAGGATTGCAATGGAGTTCAAATCCATGGCTTACCCTAACCTCATCATCACGCTGAGTTTTTGAATTGTTTTTCTTATCATCAGTTGGGCCACCATCAGAGATTATAGTAGATGGAGCATTAACAAACCCGCCTCCAGTCATAAATCCTTCAGTTGGTTCAGGTGGAGTTAACTTTTCATTTTGGAAAG
>JASFUC010000076.1:0-6311 GCA_050050475.1 Nitrosopumilaceae archaeon | reverse complement strand
CATGAACTATTCCCAGACTTGCACCAATCTCTGCGCTTCCTGTACCTGCAATATAGATCAAAAGCCAGTAAAACATTGGATTAGGACAACCAACTCCTGCATTTCCAAGTAGTAATCCCATGAAAAATGACTTTGAGTAATCTCCTCTATTTTGAATGAATTTAGGGGTGCCTGAGTATGCTGGCAATTTTAATTCAAATAATCTTAGTTGGGATAACCCAAAAAGAAAAGCCGCAATACCTGCTATTAAAAACATGTAGATAGAAATCTGATCCAGGTCTGCAGTTTGTCCTAGTGCTCCTATTCCTAATCCATAGAACATGATAGTAATGGTAAGACCAGCACCAAAGAGTAAGGCCATCGCCAGTCCTTTTTTTCCTCCCTTTCCCATACTAAGAGGAATAATTATGAAGACAAGAGGAAGGGTGCAGGGTAAAATAATCATAGATAGTCCTGCAAGATAGGAAATAATTAGCCAAGACGGATAGGACAATTCTTGTCCTGCACTAATTGCAGTCTCATTTGTAATTCCAAAGATTCCGCCAACAAAAATTAATGAAAATAATGCAAATACGATTGCAATTAAACCCTTTTTTGCACTGATTTGGGCAGACATGAATTAGTTGGTTTTATCAATTATTTATTCTGACCAAATTTTTTATGAATAAAAACAAGAAGAGATTGGAAATTCAGTAGTTAGGATTGTTTCAGACTAATCTCTTCGCCATTATCAATTGGAATGGTTACAGATTTGATTTTTGGGTTTTTTCTTACATGTTCTACATATGGTGTTGTAAATTTTTGGAACCTTTCAGGATACAAGATATTATCTGCCCCTATTATTCCACCTACTTTAACAAGAGGAAAAACAGCCTCAAAATATTGGATGTATCGTTCTTTGTCTGCATCAATAAATACAAAATCAAAGAATCCTTGCTTGTATTTTTTACAGATTTCTGATAAAACCTCCAAGGCATCTCCTTTTCTAATTTCTATAAAATTATTAACTCCTGCTTCTGCAAAATTATTTTTTGCACGATCTATTTTTTGTTGATCATGGTCAATTGTAATTATTCTTCCATCTTGTTTGGATATTGCATCTGCAAACCACATGGTAGAATATCCTGCAGACATTCCTATTTCTAGAACATTTTTTGCCTTTATTGCTTGAAGGAGGATATTGTAAAAGATCCCCGTATCTCTGCCTATTGCAAGGACTTTTTCTGAATTGGGAATCTGGCGAGGGTTTTCTTGTTCAAACCTTTCTTGTTTTTCAATTTTTTTTAAAACGAAATCAATTTTTGAGCCTACCATGCAGAACCTGAGTTCAGGTAGTCTAAATTTGTTTTAGAATCACGCCCACAAGTAATAAAATATGATCTTAAGGTCAACAATTTTTTTTAGATTCCATTTCAATTACAAATACCTTATAGAATCATGGGCAATAGGTCAGAAGAACATGAGGTAGTAATTGACAAAGACTTTGAAGAATTTATGAAGTCTGCTGCATTCTTCCAAAGATGAAATTTTATAAAATCTAAATTTCATCTTTTGTAGATTTTTTTATTTGCAAAAATTGTTTTTTAAGTCTATTTCAAAAAATTTTCACATTCTATTAGGGAATCTCGAAGCTTGCCGTTGTTATGATATCCGTCAAGAGGATTAAGATCCAATGCGATGTTATAACACTGGATTGCTTCGGTGTATTTTTCTAAATTCTTGAATGTGTGTCCCAAATTTTGCCAAGACAAAATATCTTTTTTGTTAATTTGAAGAGCTTGTTGGTAGAATTTCAAAGCTAGTTTGAAATTTCCCAGATTGTATTGGGCATCGCCTTTTGTTGCCCATCCATCAAAGTCGTCAGGATCAAGCTCAGTCATCTTCTCTCCATAGGAAAACAGAACTTCCCATTGTCCTAATTTTGTAGCCTCTAGTGCTTTTTTTCTCCAATATTTTCTGTCTTTTTTACCAAACATGATTCAAGCTAAATTATGTACAATCAAATTCTATAAAATTTTTAATCTGTCTTAGCTTGTCTGAAATTAATATGACTTACACCAAATTAAATAAATTATTTTTCTAGTATTATAATGAGCTTTACAGATTGTCCTCGATGTGCAAATCAAGGATTGATGATGCCCTTAAAAAAGGAGGATGATCGATATGTATGTTCTATGTGTAAGGCAGTGTATCAAGAAGAAAGTAAAGTGCCAGAATAATTTATCTAAATTAAGTTGTTAGTTAGATATTGCCGTTAGTAGCTCGTTTAGCCTAACGGGTTTTTTCAAGCAGTCATGAATTCCTTCTTTCTTTAACAAATTGTCGACTTGCCGTGATGTAAGGGAGGCAGCAGATAAAATTATTATTTTTTGGTCCTTTAGCATTTTGTTTCTTTCTAGCTTTTTGATAATGTCGATTCCGCTGATTTCTGGCATGGAAATATCCAAAACAACAGCATCGTATTTTTCCTCTTTTATGTGACCAAGGGCAATTTTTGGGTCATTAATTATTACATTGTCAAAGCCTTTCTTCTTGAGAAATATTGAGAGTAATTCTGAGACGTCATGATTATCGTCTACTATGAGTACCTTCATTATCTAATACTAGGCAATATTGTTTATAGCAATGTGTCAGTTCTTATCTTAATTGACATCTAGATTTTGGTAGAAATCTAGTTTCAAATTGTTTAAAGGCCAGCCTCGTTTGAGGCTCAAAAGCATTTGGTTAGGTGTGAATTTCAGATTTTGAGCAAATAAAAAAGAAAAAGTGAGTGTGTTTATTGTGGTGTGAATTCTGTTGTAGCCACTGGATAGAATCGCATTTGTACAGTTGTTGCACCATCGTTTATGATTTCAAGGCCTACATTTACAATTTGAGCCAAGTTAAAGACCCAAAAGTCATAGACTGCATTACAACTATAGTCATCGCCAAATTCATTTTCCATAAATGCAGCAAATTCTTTGTCGGTATCGATTAAATCGTTGCCAGTTAAGTTTGGATTACCAAATGGATCTGGTTGTCCTCCATCATTTTGGGCATCAAGTTCTGCATTATCAATCATGACCTGCGCATCTGCTTCAGATACGCCCAATGTCATGTTCAAATCTCCTGCATCGATTGCTCCATCGTTGTCAAAATCAAAGTCCTCAATTGAGATTTGATCAAATGGAGCTTCACTGTTTAGTGTTGCATTTTCCAAGATTGTTGCATCACATACTGCACCGCTCCATTGGAACATTCCAGTCATATCAACAAATGTGCTCTTGCCTTTTCCTTTCTGGGGAGAAGAGGAATCAAATCTTTCAAGAGATCCATTTTTGACTTTGAATGCTTCTTTGTCTGTAATTGCTCCTGCGCCATTTATCAGATCTTCATCAGAACATGATAATGCTTCCGAACCATCTTTAACATAGAGTCTAATATCTCCAGAAGTTACGTTTCCTGACATGTCAACATCGTCATAGATTGGTTCTCCAATACTGTATTCAAGACTCGAATCTGTATCACGATACATTTCAGTACCATTTAGGAAATTTGCAAGAGGTAGATCTAAATCATCATCACCAGGTCCACTATCATCCACAAGGCTTCCATCAGAATATGCCCATGTACCTGCATTGGCTAATCTTTGATCACCATTGGTAACATTTTGACTGGTGTCAATGTCATCATACACTGTTTCTCCAATATCAAATAGTGGAGTTAAACCTGTAGAGTTTTCATGCATGATGTTGGATGTGAAATTCAAGAGTAAGTCACCAAAGTCAGAATCACCATCTTTTACAGTACTGCCGGCTTCTGTCACATTACATATGTGGTTAATTATTGGTCCTGCCAGAGTAATATTACTGGCTTCTTGGTTTTTGCCCTTATCTGGACCTCCCTTTAGAGACCAAAATACATAGTATCCTTCCTCTTCGTATGGGAGTTGTACCTGAATTGGGTCATTTCCAGTAAAAGCTTCTGAGCATGGGTCTATAGCAGTTAGGTTTTCAATCTGGGATTTTTGGTTTGAGATAAACTCGATTGTTTCCTTTACTGTCTCATTTGTGTATTGAGAGAAGAAGACTGAACCGCCACCTGGGGAGTCGTCACAATTGTAATCAGCCTTTTTTCCATGGCCAATCAGATTGTGGTGTGCTCCACTTGGTACACCGTTGCTCCATTCAATTACGTTTTTGTCGTTTTTACCTGCATGTTCGGGTTTTGCTCCAAATGCAGAATAATCTGCAGTTAAGCTTCCAAGCGAAAAGGAACCAAAAACCATAATTGCTGCAAGACTTATTGCAAGAACTTTTTTTGCGTTAGTATAGTCGTTGTGTGAAATTGTCATTGAAGTTTTTTTGATCTTCTTATTTAAAGAATTACTATTCTTTGCTAAGCTTGATCTGTTTTTGTTGTTCATTGGTTCAGTCAAAATTATTTTATAATTAAGACCATGTTTGTCATCAGTGTTTCTAACAATTGTGACAAACATGTATTAAAATCAAAATTTGTTGGGATTTTCCTTGATGAAAAACTCTCAAATTTTCTTTATGTTCGTTATTTTAATGGTAATTTCATTTTCAATTATCCCTAGTTCATTTGCATGGCATTCTGCAATAAATCTGCCTAACCCCATAGCACCTGTTTCAAGTGAATCTGGAAATTCAAACAGCTTAGATTTAGAAGGACATCTTACAAGACCAACCTTTGGGTTAGACCATGAAAATAACAAACAGAAGGTAGACTATGGATTCAAATTAAATGACAAAAAATTTTCTCTGAGTAACAATTTCCATACCCCCTTCGTTGAGCAGACAATTAACATTGGGGAGAAAAATGTCTTTGAGGCAACAGTATATTCTGAGAAGGGCTTGCATGTGCAAGAATTTCTGTTTGGTATTTCTCAGGTAGGGGATGCACATTTGGCAGAATTAGGAATAGAGGTATGGTTCAACAATAATGGAGGCATTGAAGAAATAAGGGCGATCCAAGAAACAGATGTTGTTGATGCAGAACATATTCTTGCCACCCATGAAAAAGTAAAATGTCGTTCAAATAGTGCCGAAAAAGAATGTGACTCTACAAGGATATCAGTAACTTTCCTTGAACCTCTAAAAGACAAAATAATGGCAATAAAAGCAATTGACTACAAAAACAGATACCAAATCACATATCTTAATGAGGGAATTGATCTATCAGGAAAATCCCTTAATCCAATGCAGAGTGTAATTATTCCTTCACCTACTAGAAACGAAGGTCCTATCGAAATAACTCAGACAGAAAAGTACGGTGTTTTGTGGACCTCTGATGATGGAAGAATTTTTGAGAGAAATTCCTTTGGTTCATTTAGGCAGATAATTGACTCTTTTGAGAGGTTTCATGATTCAGGAGAACCACGAACTAGAGATCATTCTGAATTTGGAAAATTAATAAAGTATGAAGAATACAGAGGATACAACATATTTAATGCAACAACCTTAGAATCAGAATTGCCTGGAACTTTTGCATATTCATTTCCAAATGAAACCCAAAGAATCAATGATGAATTAAAAGAAAAAATGTTAGAGCAAGAAAGGATGGCACAAAAAATTATAGAAGATGCCAATATTCAACAACGATTTTCTAACATCAATTCTTAGAAAATGTTATTTTAATTTCTGATGAAATTACAATTTAAGAATTTTATTAACAAGTGAGTAATCATTTATAATTTTCAAGGGAATTTGTGTCTTTTAAAAATCTTAATTATATTTTGAATTACTTTTATATTTTTTAAATCAAAATAAATAATGTTCATAATTATATTATAATAATCCAATTTTTTTCGTATTGCTACATAGATGTCACAGGTGTTAGAAACACTTCTGACACACACGGGCTTAACTATTAATCAATTTGTAGACTTTTCATGAACAAAAAAATTGCATTATCCACAATTGCAATGTTTGCAGTCACACTTGGATTAGGTGTTCTTAGTCCAGCTTTGGCTGACAAACCACAAGGGGATGAACACAGAATTGAAGTCTGTCACTTCTCAGAAGCATATTCTACCTTCAATGCTACAGGCCAGAATGAAACTACTAGTTTCACAGCTGGTATGACTCTCATTGAGATAGACAATATGGGACAATTCAATGGTCACTTCAAGAAATCAATGGATGAACCTAGACACGGAAATTCCACACTTGGATTGTATGACTTTGTGATCAACGCCACAGCAGGTTCAGGACAAGAAGCTAGCGACTGCCTTCCAGCAGTAACTAACTCTACTGTATTTCCATAAGAGCCTCAAACTCTTTTTTTCTTTTTTACTAAATAATTCCTAG
>JASFUC010000075.1:0-6408 GCA_050050475.1 Nitrosopumilaceae archaeon | reverse complement strand
TTACTATTTTTGTTAATGGCGAGCTCATAAATTTTGGCCACCCTAAATTCCAATTAACCAGCAAATACATTCACTTTGAGAATCACAATCCGTATCTTGTCCACAAACATGCAACAGGTGTCCCCCTGGAGATGCTTTTTGCCTCAATGGCAATGAAATTAACTTCTGATTGTTTTATTATAAATTCATATTCAAATTCAGAAATTGGTAGATTTTGTTCAAATGAGGACCAAACTCTTTCATTTTATGTTAATGGCAAGCCCTATAATTCAGACTTGTCTCGTTATGTTTTTGAACACAATGATCGAATATTGATTTCCTTTGGTGATCCAGAATTAATTTTAGAACAACTTGCTTATTTGGAATCTTTGACAATTTATGATGTCCCAAAAAAGACTCCTCGTTATCCTGGGGATGGTATCACTATTTGACTAGACTCTAAATTTTTAAAAAAGAAAAAAAGATTAAAGTTTTGGCATCATGTTGAGCTTTGATTTTGCCGATACTGCAATTATTGATATAATCGCAATTGCCAAAATCATAGTAGCTATAGTTCCGAATTCGGGTACTACGTTGAACATCAAAATTTCGCCTTTAGGTCCTGTCCAGTTTTCCTGATCATCTGGCAATCCAAAACCAAGCACTGTTACTTTGATATCTACTTTATCCCCGGAATTCAATGGTGCAGTAGAGTGCATTCCTATCCCTTCATGCTCATGTGCTCCTTTAACGGATAGAACATTCATTCCATTTTGAGAAACCATGATGTCATAATTTGCATGTTTTTTCACAGAACCAGTTGAATCTCGGAATTTTATCTCAAGAGACATTGCCTCATCTGCTTCAGGATTACTGGCAGTAATTTCTGCTCGCAAATTACCGTCTTGGGAAATTCCTGTGACCGTTGTTTTATCCTCAGGAGGAGCTCCTACAATTATGGTTCCGTCACCTGGTTCGGGACCTTCATCTGCCTGAACAGTTACTAATCCCGACATCCATGGATGCACCATACAAAAGTAAGGAAATTCACCTTCTGCCTCAAACTTGTGGGAGAAAGTTGTTCCTGCCATAAACAGACTGCTATCAAATACACCAGATGGTCCATCTGCTGCACTTCCAGCAGTAACGGTGTGGGCTGCAGAGTCTTCATTTGACCATGTTACCTCTCCACCAACATCTATTGTCACTGCATGTGGTACAAAACATTCGTTTGTTGTTTCACATCCCGGAACAGAAGTTCCCTGTGGAATACTTACACTTGCATTTGCATGATCTGCAAAAGCAGGCGTAGTGCTTACCATCACTGCAGTCACAAAAACTACAAGTATTGGAAATACATTCTTTGACTGTATTTTCATCATTGAAAAATTCTTACACAAAGATAAAAGACTTTTCAATTGAGAACTTTTTGACCACATCTTTATTCTTGATCCTAAAATAAGAATATGCCGGGGGCGGGTTTCGAACCCGCGACCTCCAGATTATGAGTATTGCCTTCTTTGGAAGACCTGTTAGATTTTACCAAGCGAACTGGCACTCTAACCAGGCTGAGCTACCCCGGCACAATTTATGCCTGATATTTTAGGAAATTAAATGATTCTGTTTCTATTATGATTATTTGACTATGTTTGAGCTACCTTTTTCCAATCGAGATTTTCATTTTTAACCCAAAGGAATTTTTTCTGAAGTGCTGCAGTATAGAGTTTTTCCCATTCTACTCCCACCTCGTCAGTCCAAGCTTTGACTACTCGAGGATCGATATAGTTTCTAAGAGATGTTCCAAGGTTATAGTCTCTTGTCTTTTCTGACAAGTCGATTTGTAATTTTAATTTCTCTTGTCTTTCCTTGTGCTTTAGTTTTTGTTTTTTAATTTGCTCATTGAGTGTCTTGATTCTTTTTTGTTTTGCTTTTTTCTGGGCATCTGTTTTTGTTTCTTTTTCTTCTACTTTCTTTAGTGTCTCTTCGGTCTTTTTCCAAGGTTTGTCTTTTTCAACTTTTTTGAGAGTGTCTCTTTTCTTTTGTAATGATTGTTCAAATGTTTTAGGAATGGTTCTTTTATGGTTACACATCACTGCAGCTTCCAAATTTGCCAATTTTGCATGGTAGAGTTTTTCATTTGGAGTTTTTCCTTTAAGATTGTCATGCTCTTTGAGATAGTTTTTCACAACATTAGTTGCCAGATATGTTCTGAACACCTTTGCTGTAAGACCCTTGACAATGCTTGAATAATATGCATTTACATGCCGAGAGGTAATTCCATCAAAGATGTCTTCTTTTGGTTTTTTGTTTTGGATGATCTTCTTGAGATTTTCATGAAATTGTTTATCATGGCCTTGGGCTGGAACTGTCTCTTGCCACCTTACGCTGTCTTTGCCTAGAAAATCAAACTCTATTGCATCTGAGGTTAGATTGATGTGTTCTTTTCTTAGAGTTGTAGCGCCAACTGTATCGGCTTCATCTGGATCCTTTTCATCCCCTACCCTCATCGCAGTTCTATAAATCAAATAACAAGCAGTAGAAATTTTTGCAATTTTTGGATCTTTGCTCGTCATGTCTTTTACAATCCTGTCTTTGATTTTTTCTATCTCTTTTGCAAGGTTTACAGCTTTTTCATATTTTTGTTTGTCTCTATCTTGTTTTAATCCTGCAGTGTCTGCCAGCCAAACATATTTTCTTTTTTGAGTAAGGTAATCCACCCAACTTGCCAGCCACATAGATTCTTTATCGTGAACAATCTTGCCCCAATCTCCTTCTGGCACTTTCGCCTCTTTTCCAAGATTTAGTGTAACGTCTTTTGCAGTAACTCTGGGTTTCCATCTTCCTCTTAAGGGATGCTCTCCCCTTCCAATGAAAATTCCTGGAGGCTCGGCCATATAGTTGGCAACCTCTACCTCTTGTCCATCCATTATTGCTTTGCCATACTTTTCCTTAAGTTGCTCACGGAGCTCCTTTCTTTTAGCAGCAAGAGTTTTTTTTTCTTCTTTAGTCATCATCTCTTTGAGATCTTTTTCTTTGTCTACCAACTTGTATGCATCTGAAAAATCAATATCTTCATACGATATTTTTTTGAATTTTGAATCAAGGGTTTTAGCAAAATCTGCTGTAAAGTTTTTCTGGAAAACTTTGTCTTGGGCATAAGGTGTATCTTTTTTCTTGGCCCATTGATAGACCATTTCCTCTTGCTCTAGGTTCAGTGGGACCTTTTCTCCTTTGATCTTCAGTTTTATTCCCTGAGACTCAAAGGCTGGGGGAAATAGTATTCCGTTATGTTGTAATGTTTTCCATTTCATTTATTTTCACTTTTAAAATTGCGGACTTTGACAAAAATTGGATTCTATGTGTATATCAATTTAACGTAGGCATTATTTTATTCAGGAAAAAGCTCTTTTGACATGTATTTTTCAAATTCGAGGTCTGATTTTGATTTTTTGGCCTCCAAAAACATGGCTGCATCCGCCCCTGCAACATATCGGGGCTTTATCTCATCATCGTGAATTGCCTTTAGGATAACATCAGCTACCTTTGATGGGGCAGTACCCATCTCTACCATCATCTTCAAACCGGCCAACATGTTTTCAGTTATCTGTTTGTACTTGGGGTCTTTCTTTGATTCTGGAATTTTCATAGAGTCAAAAAAGTTGGTCTTAATTACTCCTGGTTCAATCAGAGTTGTTTTGATTCCAAACATTCCAAGCTCATATCGCAGACATTCTCCTAATCCCTCCAACGCAAATTTTGAGCTGATATATGCCGGAGATCCTGGAAGTCCCATTCTACCTGCAACGGAGCTAATGTTTACAATAATCCCTGAGCCTTGCTTTCTCATTATGGGGGCCACTTCTTGAATAATTCTTATGATGCTGAAAAAATTTGTCTCAAACTGTTTTCGAAAATCATTTACTGGCACATCTTCAGTGCATCCAAATTGACCGTATCCCGCGTTGTTGACTAGAACATCTACTCTACCAGATTCTTGAATTACTTTCTTCACTGCCTCTATTATTGACTCCTCTTTATCCACATCAAGCTCTATTATGCTGATTGGAAGATTTTCTTGCTCTGCAACTTTTTTCAAGTTCTCTCCTTTGGTGATGTTTCTCATACTTGCAAAGGTGTGATATCCATCTCTAGCTAATGCAAGACAAGTTTCATATCCGATTCCAGATGAACTACCAGTGACAAGAGCAACCTTTTGCATAAATTCAGTTGAAATTTGTCATATTTATCCCATTTTGATTTTAGACTAGAGGTCGATCGCCTTCAGTGGGATCAATCAGCTTTGTCTTCTCGCCGGAATTAATTCTCTGAAGAATTTCTAGCGATGATTTTTTATGCAAAAATTCATTGTTATTTCCACATCTATATGAAAAGGTGCATCTAGGACATCCTGACTCGTTTTTGCATGGGCATTCTTTTATGATAAACATGCTTCTTTCAAAGGCTTTTTCGAGCCTGTCATACAGGGCTTTGCTTGCCCCATTCCCCCCGATTGCCCCATCATAGATAAAAATCAGACCTGATGTTCCAAGTGAAATACCTCCCAAATCTTGCGATACTCCTCCAGTTATCATGTTACTTCCTTCAATCACTACATGTTCTGTTGCATGGTATCCGCTGGCTTCTGTGTATTCTTCATCTTCTGAATTCTCAGTTTCCTTTAGCGGTCTTGGTGCATGAAAAACAATGCCTTTTGTGATAAAGTCATACTCTAATGGCTCATCAAGTAAAACTTTCTCGCCTTGTGTAACTTCTTGACCTAACTCAATGTTGACATATCCGTAGACTTGTTTTTTGATATGTAATTTACAAAATGCTGTTTCTAATCCAAAAACTTTTCTTTTCTCAAAAATCATTTCAATTGTAGGCCACTCTTCTGTTAATGCCTTTGTATAGTATGGATAGTCTTTAGGAATTCGTTCTATCTTTGCAAAATTCTTTTTTGGATAACCCATCTCTTTTACTCGGTATCTCATGCCGGCAAGAAAATAGATTGCATCTTTGTGCAGTTCCTCGAGGGCAATAGGTAGAATTCTGTCTCCTACTTTTCTTTCGTTTAAGAAAATATCAATTGACTTTCCAATTCCTCTTATACTATAATCATTTAACATTGAACCAATCTTATCGAAATTTGGAATTATTCTGTTATTGAACAAAACAAGATTTCCTTCATGTAGGTGATGGTCTATTACTTCTTTGTGTTCTTTTAATTCATGTTTTGAGATAGGTTTGTCGCATGCCATAGATAAAATTTGAAATTCCTCAACAAAGGGATTTTTTGGATCAATGTAGGTTCGTTCTACATCTTCAAAATAATCGTCAGGATGATTCTTGTAGTATTGAGAAATAGGATCATTTCCAAGGGCCAAAAACGCATATCCTCTTTGACCCTTTCTTGCTGCTCTTCCTATTCTTTGAATGAGCCTATTAACTGGGATAGTGGATGAGATTACTCCGTCAACATTTCCTACATCTATTCCTAATTCCAGGGTAGGTGTGCATGATATTGCCTGAAGTAAATCCTCTTTGAATTCTTTTTCCACTGAACGGCGATAATTTGCCATCAACCCTGCCCTGTGGACTTTAATATTGATTTTTTGTCGTTTTGCCTGAATGGCTAATAATTCTGAATTTAGATGTGAGTTGTTAAAGACCATTGTCTTGTGATTTTTTTCTGTAAGTCTTTTGGTCAAATCTGTCATGAGTGCCCGCTGATTTCTCAAAGATGGAAAAAGCATTACAAAATCTGTTTGGCCTTTTTTTCCTGACCCGTGAACTATCTTCATTTCTACACCAAAAAGTTTCTCACAAAAATCTTTTGCATCTTCAAGAGTTGCCGAAGCTGCGACAAATTGTAACTTGTTTGAACAAACTCTCTTCAGGCGTTTTATGATGTAGTGTACATTGGAACCAAAAATTCCTGAATAAATATGGGCCTCATCCACAACAAGGACTTTTAGTGTTGTTAAAAGCGAGCCAAATTTGGTTTGATGCCATAAATGATAATGAATCACATCAAAGTTGGTGACTAGAATTTGAGGAGGGTTTTCTAGAATCTCTCTTCTTTCTGTCTGACCTGTATCCCCATCAAAGACTTTGACCTTGATTCCTATCTTTTCGGCAAAACTCTTGATTTTTGGATATTGATCTCGTGCCAAAGCTTTTGTAGGGTATACAAAAACTGCAAAAACATTTCCTACGTCTCCAGAATTTTTTATTTTTTGGATGATAGGGATCAAAAACGCTTCTGTTTTACCTGATGCAGTAGGTGCTTCAATTACCACATTTTCTCCAAAAACAATCTCCTCTATTGCTTCATCTTGAAATTTGTAAAATTGGTTTATTCCTATTTCTTTGAGATAGTTTGTAATTTTATCATCTAGTCCAATTTCCTCTACATTTGAACCCATT
>JASFUC010000074.1:0-6496 GCA_050050475.1 Nitrosopumilaceae archaeon | reverse complement strand
TGAATTCAGTACAGACCACCATTATCTGAATTCAGGCACAAATTGAGAATCAGTAGAGTGAATTTAAAGAGCAGAAACTTCTTCGAGAATGGTATTTGCAAATCTTCTATTAGTTTTTGGCATTTCTCTTGCTAATTTGGCTAAATGAGGGTGTATAGTCTGATCAGAGAAAGTTAATTTCAAGTTTTCATAATACCCTAAAGCAACTGCATCAACTTCTTCTGCAATAATTTTTTCAAGAATTGATTTTACTTTTTTTATTCTAGTATCCAGTGGAAGTTTTGCAATTCCATAATCAAGAAATTTCTCAATTAGTTCCTTGTGTTTGTTTCCAATCTCTATTACCAATTTGAATTTCGGCATGTTCGAAAAATCTTCTAAAATTTTTCCCACAGCATTGTCATATTGCACATAATATCGTTGCATCAAAGGCATTGTTTGATCTAAAATGCTTTGATCAAATTCATATGGGATTGATAGATTTTTTTCAATATCAATTGCTAGCTCTGTAATTACAAATACCAACCCCAAGGGATCACGAATTGCTTGTTTACTATACTTGACAGGATGTTTTACAAACATTTTGTTTAATCGATTTAATGCATGCGCAGAAAGTAGCCCTCTTTTCTTTCCTGAATCTAGAGTTCGTATTATTTTGTAAGAGGTTACAGAAAATAATGAATAATTTTTTGCATTTCCATCATCCTTTTCTAGACATTCTTTTTCAAAGTCATTCATAAATTCATCTAGAATTCTTGGAATTTGCTCCTCTGCGCTCACATTTCTAAAACTAATTTGTTTGAGAGATTCAGGGTTTATTTTTTTTCCATCATTTGAATTAAAAATAGAATTTGCTCGATTTAGAGCATGCATTATCGCAGATAATTTTTTTTTGTTTCCTTTCCCATATTTGCTCTTTTGTAGGCTCTGAATTGAGAGTTTTAGTGATTCATACAATAGAAATAGGAAGGTAATTTTGGATTTAAATGAATATTTTTTCAGTAAAAACAACATGAAAAATTGTGTAGTTGGACAACAGTACAAATTTGGAGAACGACTTTAATTACTAACAAAAAGAAATTGATTTAGAAACAAATTATGGGTAAAAAAGCAATAGTTTTTGCCATTACTATTTTGGTAATAACATCTAATTTTCAAGCAGTTTATGCAGAAATATTTTTCCCAACCACAAATGTAAGATTAGAAAAACCAAGTACCTATTGCATCATTACTCTAGAAGATGAAGTTCCAGAGGGTAAAGCACTACAATGGACAAAAATTGCAAAAGATGCAGTCTCAAGATGGGAAACAAATCTGAAAAATTCAGAGTTTAAGAACGACAGTGTTTGGGATATGACAGTAAAGGAAGTCTTCAACGAAAATGAGGGAAGCTGTGACATAAAAATTGAATTCAAAAACAAACCGGAATTAGCAGATACGGTTGCGGGTTATTTTTCTTGGCCCCCCGGTAAAATTGTAATTTATTATTTGCAACCTAAATTATGTAGCGGCCTGATTCCATGTTATGAGGATGAGACTTTAAAATCAGACGATATGATTTTTGCAATCGCCATTCACGAAATCGGACATTCTTTGGGATTGGATCATTATGTTTCGGATGATAATGATGTAAATAAAAAATGGCAATCAAGTAATGAGTCCCCTCCATCTGCAATGATTCCAACTATTCCAAGAATTTCTAGCCTTTTACATATTACAGACATTGACATTCAAAAAGTTCGAGAGATTTATGGTGCAGATGGTTTTTATGCATTTTCAGGCTCAACTGTTCCTTCACCAAAACCTCAACCGGAACCAACACCGGAACCAACACCGGAACCAACACCGGAACCAACACCGGAACCAACACCGGAACCAACACCGGAACCAATTATCCCCTTGTCACCATTAACTTCAATGGCAGTTTCAGACAAAATTATTGAAGCCGACAGATATGATAAACAGATAATTACACTCTCTGGAAGGATTGCTGAAGACGAATTTTATCGAGGACTGCCAGTAATAATTACAATCCACAGTCCTGATAACTCCATAGAAGTATTGAAAATAAAAACAACAGGAACAGGATTTTTTGAAACTTTGTTAATTATAGACAAAGATTCACCTCGTGGCGTATACCGAATCTCTGCAAGTTATAATGGATATGTGGACAGAGACCTCAATCTCACTTACCAGGTAGTGGATAGACAATTTGATTCATCTACAGCAAAATCAAATCCAGGGACACTAAATTCTGACAATTCGCAATCGAAAAAGACTGCGCAAAATAATGAAGTAGAAATTCCAAATTGGGTGAAAAATAATGCAAGATGGTGGGCATCAGAACAAATAGGCGATCAAGCTTTTGTATCAAGCATTCAGTATTTGATTGAACAAGGCATTATCCAAATTCCTGAATTACCCAAATCCAATACAAAGAACCTTAATGGAATGCCATTATGGGTGAAAAATATTGCAGGTTTTTGGGCAGAAGATACCATTAGTAATGATGAATTCGTAAAGAGTATTCAATATCTAATAGGAAATGGAATTATTGTGATTTCCTAGTGGATCAAAATATTTGCACATCAAAAAACAAAACCATGTTAAAAAATCAGTTTTCTAAAGTTCAACATGGTATCTATAGCCATACAAGAAATAATTTCCATTTAATTTTAACAATTTGTCAATAATTTCACTTATTGATGAATACTAATGATTTATACGAAAATACTATATGCATTCAAGGAATTTTACCACTAATCAAGAGGTAAAAGGAGAAAAAAAGAATACCATGGCATTTCAAGATTATGTAGATTCACTCAAGGGAGATTTAGAAGAAATTTTAGATCTCGATGATTTAGAAGTCCGAATTTATCTAAACTTACTAAGGACAGGTCCCATTACTGCAAGTGCATTGGCAAAGGAGCTCAATGTAGATCGTGCAAGAATGTATAGAACCGTAGATAAACTTGTGAGCAAAAACATTCTTTCAACAACTCTATCAATTCCAAAATTGTGTATTCCTGCAGAGCCAAAGGACGCATTAAAACTCGCATTAAGGAAAAAAGAAGATGAAGTAAAAAAAATAAAAAAATCAGGAATTGGGATAATTGAAAAAATCAATAGTGAAATTGAGACAAACAATGGGATTTCAGTTCCCACATTCCGTGTAGTACAGGGAAGGGTAAACATTTATTCGGACATTGCTCAAATGATAGAAAATTCATCAGGGATAGTCTATTTGATAACCACATTAGAAGATATTTCCAAAATGTATCATAGCGTAATTCCAGAAAAAATCAAAGTTTGCGAAAAAAAGGGAGGAAGTGTAAGACTTTTAGTAGAAATCGATGACTTTGAATTGACTCAATTTGTTAAAAGGTTCAATTCCACCGAAACAAGAATTTGTAATCTCCCATCTAAAGGAAGAATAGTAGTTCAACACGACAATCAATTGATAATGTCAGACTCGGCTAATGCAAACAAATTATCACAGAATTCAGAACTTGATTTTTCTTTATGTACAAATTCAACTGAAATGATAAACAACCTGAACAAATTCTGTGAAATGTTATGGGAATCAGGCAAACCTCTTGACTCTGCAAACATGAAAAAATACTCTAAGAAGAAAAACTAAGAGCGGACCCGATCGGATTCGAACCGACGACCTAACGCTCCGCAAGCGTTCGCACTATCCAAGCTATGCAACGAGTCCTCAAAAGAAGTCGCTGTTCTAGCCTTAATTTGGATTGCGATTCTAACATTGAATTTGATTGAAAAGAAATTTTTCTAAAATTTTTTAGGCTTCTTTTTCGGCTTTGTTGACATAGATGTAATTCATCAAGACTCCGGCAATAATTCCTCCTACAATTGGAGCAGCCCAATATAACCAATGGAATTCCCAGAATCCAGAAATTAGTGCAGGGCCAAATGTTCGTGCAGGATTTACAGATGCACCGGTTAAAGGAACTCCTACTAGGTGAATTAAAAATATAATTCCACCGATACTAAATCCATGTAAACCAGGTGATGCTTTTTTATGAACTGCAGTCATAAAGATTACAAGAACCAAGAAGAATGTCAAGATTGCTTCCACTGCAAAGCCAGAGCTAATGCTTTTGTTGATTAATTCACTGGGACCTCCCTGAGTTGCAAAGTTTACTTGAGCTCCAAGATCAGGAAGAATCACCTTCAAAGTTCCAGCAGCAGCTACTGCTCCAATTAGTTGGAAAATAATATAACCAACACCATCTGCAATTCCAATTTTTCTTGTGATAATCATTGGAATTGTAACTGCAGGATTAATGTGAGCCCCAGACACATGGCCAAATGCATATACCATTAAACCAATGGCGCCACCATGTCCAAGAGAGATAAACAGAACAGACATTGTCGTTAGTCCTTCACCAAATGATGCAATTGCGAGAATCACTGAAAGAGGGCCAAAAAATACCAAACCATAAGTTGCAATTGCTTCTGCAAGCCAGGCTCTTGGATTAACCATCAAGCAAAAGCCCCGCCAATTTCCATATAAAAGATTCGGATTACATTCCAAGTCAAAAAGTAATTAATTATGGAAAAAAGTGGAAGAATACATGATTTCTGAAGGCGACACTGTTCCAAAATTTGAGGCAAATGATGCAAATGGGAACAAAGTAAAATCAACTGATTTTAAGGGCAAAAAACATGTGATCTATTTTTACCCAAAGGATTTCACACCAGGCTGTACAACAGAAGCAGACGAGTTTTCTAAAGATTATAAAAAATTCAAAAAGCAAGAAATTGAAGTGATCGGAGTAAGCCCCGACGATGTTGATTCTCATAAGAAATTTTGCGACAAAATGAGAATAGAATTCCCTTTACTTGCAGATACTGAAAAAGACATTTCAAAAAAATTTGGCGTCTGGGGAAAGAAAAAATTCATGGGCAGAGAATACATGGGAGTAATGAGAAGCACGTTTCTGGTTGATAAAAAAGGAAAAATTTTCAAAATATATCCCAAAGTAAAACCAGCAGGTCATTCAAAACAGGTTTTAGAAGATTTTTCTAATTTAAAATAAAATAAAAAGTTGTAAAAAAGGTTAGAAACCTTTTGGTAATGTTCCCCGAGAGGGTTTTGGTTGTTCAGGTTCCGGTTTTGGTTCAAATCCCTTTGGTAAACTTCCATGGGTTGAACTTGCCCTAGCCTTTGCTTGTGCTGCAGCTTCTGCTGCTTCTCTCCGCAGTTGTTCTTGGTATTCTTTTTCTTGATCAATTCTTTCTTGTTCAAGTCTTTGCAGATATTCTTTTTCGTATTCTTCTAGTTGTTCAGATCGAGATTTGGTTTGTTTGCTTTCGGTATTTGGAGGAGGCGATTGTATCTGTGTTGGTTTTGCTTCAAATCCTTTTGGTAGAGTACCTTTTGGTTTTGGAGCTTCCTTTGGAGATGGTTTTGGAGCTTCCTTTGGAGCTTCTTGCTTTTTAGCAGCAACACCTTCTACAGTCATCTGAACACCACTGAACGAACCAAATGTTTTGTCTGGTGGATGATATGCCAATCTTTGTCTTGTTGCAAAGTATTGGTGTGATGGTTGTGTGTATCCAGTAACTTTGACTTTTTGAAGATTCCAGTCAGATGTTGGAACTTTTCCTACAGGTGCAGTATGTCTTACAAACCATCTGTTTGGAGATGGAGAATAGCCTGTAACTGTAGCCCTGTACTTGTGAAAGTCAGTCATTGGTGCTGTATAGTATGCATCCTCTAGTGCCTCATTGAAAGTTGCTGGTAGTTGTTTTGCTTCTTCTTTTGGTTTTGGAACCTCAGCTTTTTCTGCTGGTTTTTCTCCAAACCCTTTTGGAAGAGTTGCCTTTGGTTTTTCTGCAGGCTTTGGAGATGGTTTTGGTTCGGAGCCTTTTGGAAGAGTTTCTTTCTTTGGCTCTGCAGGCTTTGTCTCAGCTGGTTTTGGAGTGGGTTTTGTCTCAGCTGGTTTTGATTCTGCAGGTTTTGTTTCGAGTTGTGTTGATAGTTTTGTTAGTTTAGCTTCTAATTCTGCAATCTTGTCTTCAAGATCTTTTTTAGTAGTTGTTTTACGTTTAGTTGCCATTCCTTTCAATACATACTGTATTGTTTATTTACATTATGATTTGAAAAAACAATAATTAAAAATTTTAATAAAAAATGAATGATAAATTGTAAAAATTTGAAATTAAATTCTTAACATAATACGTAGAATCATCTAAAGAAAATTTAAAAATAGAAAATAAAGAATTGGTTGACTAGAACCCTTTTGGCAGTGTGCCTTTAGAAGATTTTGGTGCAGTTTCGGCTGGTTTTGCTTCAAATCCTTTTGGTAGAGTACCTTTTGGTTTTGGAGCTTCCTTTGGAGATGGTTTTGGAGCTTCCTTTGGAGATGGTTTTGGAGCTTCCTTTGGAGCTTCTTGCTTTTTAGCAGCAACACCTTCTACAGTCATCTGAACACCACTGAACGAACCAAATGTTTTGTCTGGTGGATGA
>JASFUC010000073.1:0-6520 GCA_050050475.1 Nitrosopumilaceae archaeon | reverse complement strand
TTTTTAGAAAGGCATTTTGAGTACTTCTTCCTTTACAATCTTGTGAGTGAGGAACTAATGAAATCCATCATAGTACTGATACAAAATGATATAGGAGATCAAGAGATTTTAATGCGAATTCTAAATGATCTCAAGAAAGAAAAAATTCCCTTTGGGCCAGACAAATCATATCTAAAAAACATTATTGAAAAACACCTTCCAAAAGACCTACATCTTCTGAAGTCTTTAGAATAACGAATTCATATTTTTTGGGCAATGACATGATTTCATTTTTACCTAAATGATATCCTAACATTCCACCTAAAAAACCAAGAAATAGTTATTTTTCTAATTCATTTTTTCCTATTTTTTATTTTATTGAAATTTCACCCATATCTGCATCCATTTTTATCCCCCAAATGGTAGCTGAATCCCTGCGGCCCCCTTTGGCAGAAAATTAATTCAGTCCGTTTATCATCAAAAACAGAATATGAGGTACCAGTTTACATCTATAAATTTTTGACTGGTGATAATTCTAGCTTAATTTCAAGTAAAAAGCTTATTCAAAAATATACATCATTACTCTGAAATTAATTTTAATGATAGTAAAATTACTACAAGAAAATAACAGGTTCGGCCTATCGGTCAAGGGTGAATTCCAAAAATGGAAAATATGAGTTCATCTTTCCAGTCCCATAAAAATTCAGATCTGATGCATGCTTTTTTAAAAACAAGCCTGGTTTCTAATCTGACACAACTGAGGCAGGAATGTGCTTTGATGTGGCAGATAAAACCAACGGTTACAGCCGATGACATGGTTAATTTCATTGAAAACATGCGAAAAAGACGAGAATACCTGCAAGAAATAGCATCAGAGGTGCTCAACAAAGAAGATTACAAACAGTTAAAAAAATTATACGAAGATTCTCTTAACAACTATTTCAAGCAATTTGATCTCCAAAAACGACAGTGGATCGAACAAGAAATCTAGGGTGAATCAAATTAAAATCTAGACATTACCTCTCCTGTTATTTACTTCGGATATGAGGATTAGAAGAAAATAATGAGAAAAAATGGCAGAAGAGATCCCCTTAGGAGAATTTAATTCGGTTACTGACCTACTGGTCTCAAATGAATCTCTTCAGGCTGCAATTCTAGTTTTAATAATAGGAATTTTTGTAATAACTCTTGCATATAGAAAATTTTCAAAATGGATTCTAACTAGAAAATTTAGCTATACTAAACCCCTTGTCTCAAAATTTTTTCGGACATCATTATTACCAATCTTTGCATTAATTCTCATCACCTCAGTAAATGGGTATGTTCAAGCTTCGGGTTTATTTTTTGAAAATTCTACTGAACCAGACTCGCCTCAACAAATTTTTACAAAGATTCTCAATAGTCTGAATTTGATAGTAATAGGTTACACAACTGGTCAGTTAATCCCAATTGCAATTAGAAAACATGAACTCTCAAGGGAAGAATGGCAAGACTTCCTAAGATGGAAAGAAAAAAGAGGTTTTGAAGATGATCAAGATGATTTTTTCCACAAAATCTACAAATGGCAACCACCAAAAGAACCGCCAGATGAGATTGAAAATTCAGAATTTTATAGATTGTTAAAGGACAAAGAAGGTAAAAAAATTTTAGAAAATTTTAGAACAAAAAAAGGATTTGAGATCGGTACTTTGGTTTCTTTAGTAGAGGATCCCTTTGATGAATGGAAAAAATCAGAGAGACAAAAATATGAAAAATACTATGCCAATTGTACTAGTGGAAACAACGAAGTTGGCATGAAACTTAGAACCGGAACTATCCCAAATGAAATTTTTTCTATTGATCAATGGAAGCAAGAAAAGAGATTACAGCATTACGATAAAGTAAAACCCGGAGCGAAACCTTCCGGGTATGCAGAAAAACAAAAAGAATTAATGCCAAAATCTTTGTCGGTGATAATTCCTCCTATTGTTTTTGTGAGTTTTTTTATAGCGTTACTTGCTTGGTGGAATGTAGATCTTTTTGTTTTGGCAACTGCAATGGCAGGACTTGGTGTAGGTATTGGTTTTGCTTTGAAAGAAACCCTTGAAAATTTGTTTGCTTACCTGATGATCAGAAAAGACAAAATATTCATGGAAGGAGACAGAGTTTTAATAGAAAATTACAATGGATACATTCACAAAATAACTACAAGGGTAACTTATGTTCGACATGCGTTAAAGGAATCTATTGCAATCTTTCCAACCAGAAAGATGGTCGATGCGAAGGTTATCAATTTCTCAAAAGAATTTGAATTTGTACCAGCATACATCAAAATTGGAACTTCATACTTTAACGACCCCCAGCAAGTGTGCTCAATCTTAGTTAAGGTTGGACAAAGAGCAATGAATGAGATTAAGGATGAGAAAGGAAGACACCTAGCTGTACAGGAAAGGTGTCCTTACCTTGATGAAAACAAACCCAGCTGCGGATGTGATCATGGAATTACAGATATGACACAACCCTGGGTACTTTTCGAAGATTTTGGGGACTCTGCTCTAATTTTTGAAATGTGGGTCTACGTCAGAGACTATGGCTCACAATTTCAGATGAAAAGCAACTTACGGTTAATGATTTACCAAGAGTTCAAAAAACACGATATACGTATCCCATGGCCTATTCGTACAGTATATCCTGGCAATCAGGAAAAAGAGGAAAAAGAAATTAAAGATCTGGAAGAAGTACGGGCAAAAACCTATAAAAAATATGGCCCTGGTAAGATGAATGAATTTCAAATGGACTCCCCTGGCGATTCAGGGGACTAGCACATAGTTTTACAATTAACATTTGTTAATGAATTTTTACATCAACAATGCCCTAGGTTAGCCCGTTAGAAAATTCTTGTTTCAGAGTTTGACTTTGTCTAGGGATTAAACTAAAAGTTCGGTTCCACTTATAGGGGTTTAGAGAGACGTTAGATGAATCCGATTACCACAACGATTCTATTTGTAATGAAAAAGCAGGTCTTGGTAGACTCACTCTTCAGAGATTGGAACAACTTGGGATATTTTGATTTAACATAATCAGTTTAGGAAATCCCCGTTATTTTGTTGGCTAATGACCAAGGTGTTGACTTGACTGAAAATCCATGAATTGTTGAATTGAACCTAACAGTTCCGTATCATTTGTGGCAAGAATCAAAACAGAACCTCTATCAATTTGCATTGTGGAATAATGGATCTTATCCTTATTTTCAGCCATTGCTTGAGTGCCTGGAACAACTTGATCATGTATGAAGAATGGTTTGGTGAAATTACCTTGTGAAAATTCGTATTGGATATCTTTCACATGATCCCTAATCTCGTTTATGGTCTTGGTGTCGTTTTCGTTTATTGCCACGATCATGATTTCTCCTCCAGTAGAAGTTGCCATGAAATGATGCATAATCCTAGTTTGATTAAATCCCATAGCTGTATTGCCACGCTCCATCATCCTGGAAATGTTTTCTTGAGGAATGTTTTGAGCCCATCCCCTCTCAATCAGTTTTGAAATTGTTTCTTTTCTTACACATGCAGGAGATCCATCATTTTTTTGAATCAAAACGAGATTTTCTTTGCATCGTATGTTTTCGGCAGCTATTCCAACATGATTTTGTTTCAATGGCGCATAAATCCTAGGAGCGCCAAAAGGAATATCCTCCAAAGAATATGTTCCAGTACTAAACATAGGGGTAGAATGAATAATTTCAATTTCGCTTGAGTCTGAAGGTATATGGAATCTCCATGAGATTATTTCATCATCTTCCACAGTTTTGTATGGCTGTTCAACTCCATTTATCAACACTAGCATAGAGTCTGGATTTTTTGCATAATCTGTGGAAAGTAATTCCGAAAATGCTTGCTTGTTCATCGTTATGGATGCTGTGTCAATAGAATCAGTAGAGCCAGATATTGAAAAAATTAAAGAACCTGCCTGAGTATCATACAAGACTCCGGTAAATTTACCCATTATTGATTGAGCTAGTATTGAATATTGTTTTGACTCTACAATTACCGGCAAATGATAAAATTCAATGTTTCCCAGATACTGAGCGTCTGCAATAGAAAATCCCAATAAAACAATCAGAATGGGAAGAAACAGAAAAAATTTCATTGTATGCTAAACGGAAACAACTGAAACTCATAAGTACTTCTAGTCTTTTAGGAGCGACTCTACCAAGACTCGCATCAATAATGATATCTATCGTGTTGAATTAATTTCTAAAACCGTTTATTTCGGTAGAACAACTTATGAACATCTAAAATTCAGTTTCGGTTGTTGAAAGTACGATATGTTATCATTTCATCTATATTGATTGCCATTATTGCATCATATGTCTCAATTACCACATATGCCCTAGGATCAGAGGATTTGTTAAACCCAGCTAGTGTGGCCTACTTTCCAGGAGTAGTAATCCAGCTTGTTGCAAATGAAGGAAACGGAATAATTTGTGTTGATGCTTGTGGGCCTTGTAGTGCATGGGGTTCTGAGTATGTTTTGGTACAGGACAAATGCAAAATACCTGACAACGAATCTGATTGTCATTATATTTCACCTCCAATGAACTGGAAATTCATAGATGGAAAATGCGTTCCAGTGGATGAGAATGGAGAGTTATTTCCTGATCAAAGATGCAAAGATGGGGAAGTAGAGCTGATGCCCAACGCATGTTTCCTCTTGACAGATGTAGTTTTTGGCCATGCAAACAAGAGAAAGGAACAGGGTTGGAGATTATATCCCGGAGGAGCAGGTTGGGTCCCACCTGAAAACTCTACACTGACTTTAATTCACAAAGAGCCAAAGGTTGGAGTGCCTCCACTTGATCTTGAGGCAATGCTCAATGACAAAATATTTGTTGAAAAATGCAAGTCAAACGGAGGAACATGGAATGAAAAGTATGCTGATTGTGAGGGAATATGGGAAAAGTGTACAGCAGTAGATGGAATCAGAATAGCTCGAGATGTAACACCTGAATGCACAGGAGATGTTTGTCTCGATGCAGAACTCATAAGAGTCTCTTGTGTGTTTCCCTATGAAATTTAATTCAATGGTTTACCTCATTAGGACACCAGGTCTTGGTAAATTCGCTAGAAAGTAGAATCACTTATGAATATCACAAAAACAATGTGAACAATTGCAAGCAAAATACAAAATCCTCACAATTATCGTGCTTGGAATCACCTTTGTCAGCACAGGGTTTGGCGTATTGTATCTGTCCCCTGGCTTGCATCCGGATCCACGTTTACCAAACGCAGACAAATTAGAGCCAAATTACAATACAGGAAAACAAGAGTCTAACCTGAGCCCAACTGATATTCCAAGTGCAAACAACAAATTTGCAATGAATTTCTATTCACAAATTTCCGAAAATACCTCTGAGAACATCTTTTTCTCACCTGTCAGCATATTTACTGCATTTGCAGTCACATACGAAGGGGCGCAGGGAGATACTGCATCTGAAATACAGCAGATGTTTGGTTTTCAGACAGATGCCCAGAAACGCAAAAACAATTTCCAGTCGATGCTAAAAGATTTTGAAAACACCGGATTCATGGACATGGGCACTCCAGAACATGAATTGCAGATGGCAAATGCATTGTGGGTTGCAGACCACTTTGAACCAAAACAAGATTACATTGATACGGCAAAAACATACTATGACAGCAGAGTTGACAAGGTAGATTTTGTTTCAAATGCAGGAGTGGAGACCATCAACAATTGGGTAAGGGAGCAAACACAAGACAAGATAGACAGGTTACTTGAGGATGATTCAACTGACGAGCTTACTGCATTTGTAATAACTAATGCAATTTACTTTAAAGGAGAATGGGTTCACAAGTTCACTCCTGAATTTACACGTCAGGCAGATTTTCACATTAGTGAAAAGGAAACGGTAAAGGTTCAGATGATGGACCTTGACAAACCAATCTTAAACTATGCAGAAAATGATCTTCTACAAATAATACAGCTTCCATACAAGGGAGATAGAGTATCCATGCTCGTATTGCTCCCAAAAGAAGTTGACGGAATACAATCCCTTGAGGAGAATCTAAACCTGGAGAATCTGTCAGATTGGAAAGACAGTCTTGAGGAAAACATGGTAGGCGTGTATCTTCCAAAGTTTACCTCAAATACAGAATATGACCTTAAAGGGAATTTACAGCAGATGGGAATGCAGATTCCGTTTGCTAGCAACATGGCAGACTTTGGAGGAATTACAGAAAAACAAATTTACATCGACAAGGCAGTACACAAGGCCTTTGTTAGAGTAGATGAGGCAGGAACAGAAGCTGCTGCAGCTACTGGAATAACTGGAAGACTTCAATCCGGTCCTCCAAATACGTTCAGGGCAGACCATCCGTTCATCTTTATCATCCAGGATGATTCTGATGGAAATATCCTGTTTATGGGCAAGGTTGTAGATCCATCCCAATAGGAGGGAAAAGTGAAAACTCGACTAAAAAATACTGTTCGACAGCCCCTGATGGTTGTAGGTGCATTTGTTTTGTTTGTACTTGGGATACCA
>JASFUC010000072.1:0-6573 GCA_050050475.1 Nitrosopumilaceae archaeon | reverse complement strand
ATTAAAATATATTTCAAATTATCTTTATCATAAGGCAACAAAGAATGGTTTTCGTGTAAGATGATTAAAAAACAAGTGCACAACAAAATTTTTGTTCTAACAAAATCTGATATTACAGAAAGAAATGTTTATGCCATCGTAAATGCTGCAAACTCTCGTCTTCTCCATGGTGGGGGAGTTGCAGGGTCTATAGTTAGAAAAGGTGGTAGAATCATCCAAGAAGAAAACAACAAAATTAATTATGTTCCCACAGGCTCGGCCGTTATTACTAGTGCTGGACGACTTCAATGTGATTATGTGATTCATGCAGTTGGTCCACAAATGGGAGAAGGAGAAGAAGATTCAAAGCTAAAAAATGTGATTCAAAGTATCATGAAATTGGCAAATGAAAATTTTTTTACCAGCATTTCAATTCCAGCAATAAGTTCGGGAATTTTTGGATTTCCAAAAGATAAATGCGCCACAATTCTAATTGAAGAATCATTAAAATTTCCAAAAGAAAATCCTGACACTTCGGTTCAACTTGTAGAATTTTGTATACTTGATGATGAAACCTACAAATATTTTGAAAATGAATTCAACCTTATTGAAGAAAAACAAAATTTGAATTTTCCCTGACAATTTCCTAGATAGTCTTAAGTTTACATTATAGTTACTGTGTACATGGTTTTAAGAAAGATAATTCTGGTTAGCTTTGCCAGTATTATTGCAATAGGAATATTGGCATTTGTTTCAACAATGACAGTAGATGATCTTGATGTCTCTCAAAAAGTTGGTACTAAGAAACCAAAAATAACTGAGCCAGAAAATTCCGTAATGGTGACTAAAGATGAGAAAGTACCCTTGCCTGTCCAAAAATATATTCCAAAAGAAAAAAAATGCTCAGGTGATGCACGGTGTATATCTGGATTTGTAACTAGGGTTATCGATGGTGATACTATCGTAGTGGGAGACAAATCAATTAGATTTGCACTTGTAAATACACCAGAATGGGGAGATTATGATTATACTCAAGCGAAATATTATATTGAAACAATCTGTCCTGTAGGTTCCAAGGTTTTAGTTGATGAAGATGATGGACAAACACAAGGAAGTTTTGGAAGAATTATTGCCAAAATTTACTGCAATGAATTAAACCTTAACGAAGAAATTTTAGAAGTTGGACATGCAGAGATTCTTCCTCAATTTTGTGCAGTAAGCGAATTTGCCCGAGAGTCTTGGGCAACAAAACACGGGTGTTAGATTAGAGAAATATCTAAATCACTATACCTAACACCAAAACTATCTTGGAGTTACCACGTGGAATGAAAGATTTTGAGGCATCTGAGCATGCCGACATCGAGCATATTAGATCCCACTTTAAACAATTATCAAATTTGTATGGATTTTCATTTATGGATCCCTCGCCAATGGAATTACTATCTGTATTGGAGACAAAGTCTGGTCCTGCCATTAAAGACGAGATTTACTTTTTCAAAGATAAAGGAGATAGAGAAGTTGCTCTACGATTTGACTTTACTGTTGGTTTAACCCGTTATGCAACATCACAGAAATCAATGCGGCTTCCGGCAAAAATTTCAAGCTTTGGTGGAGTTTTTAGATATGACGAACCACAAAAGGGACGATACAGATACTTTCACCAATGGGATATTGAAGTTTATGGAAAACCTGGTATAGAGTCTGAGGCTGAAATTATAGAGTTTACTTCACGATTATTTGATTCTCTTTTACTCAAGGACATTACCATTGACATTAACCATAGAACTCTAGTGGAATCATACATCAACAAAATTTTTGATTCAAAAAATCCCGAACTGACAGGAGATATTCTAAGAGCAATTGATAAAATTCAAAAAAAATCAAGACAAGACATTATAGATGAATTTAAGGACCGATACGAGAAAGAAAAACTAGAAAAAATTCTAGATTTTTCACAAATTAAGGGAGATATCAAAGAAATAGAAAAAAAAATTGATACTTCAAGTTTGGATTCTTGGGATTACCTCAAAGAACTGTTTGACTCTCTGGAAAATCGTGGTGTATCAAATGTTAGAATTAATTTTGGTATAGTTAGAGGTTTGGATTATTATTCCGGAACTGTCTTTGAAGTGTTTGATAAAAACTCAAAATTGGGTGCCCTAGCTGGGGGCGGACGTTATGATTCACTTACCAAAGCATTTGGACGAGAAGATATTGGAGCTACTGGAGTTGCAGGTGGTGTGGAGCGAATCATACTTACCATGCAAGAACAAAAAATTATTTCAGATGCCATCCAACCTCGTGTATCTGTTTTGTATGTCAACGAAGAAATGCAAAAAGTTGCAATGAGTATTGCCTCATTATTACGACTTGCAAATATTCCAACCAACATTGACATTTCTGGAAAGCAATTTAAAAAACAAATGGATCAATCTGCTGATTCTCGATTTTGCGTTATAGTTGGACCAAACGAACTAGAGCAGGGAAAAGTTGTGGTAAGAGATATGCAAAGTGGAGATGAATCCCAAATTGATATTGAAACCATTACAGACGATCCTGTTTCTGTTCTTAATTTAGAAAAGCCCTAGTTAGCATCATAATTTCTGGACCTGTGGTAAGTGTGCCTACAACTACCGCATGATTATTTGCCAAAACTCCAGATTTCACATATGGGATTCCATTATTGATTGTGGCATGTTCGATTTTTACTCCAAGTGTATTTGCAAACATCTTCATATCCTCTTCATCTGCCTCTGGATGAATTACCGCACCTGAATTGTTTGCTACCATAACTGCTCCAACTTGATTCATTCCAGCTATTCTTTTTTGTACTACCTCTATACCTAAAATCTGTTCTATTGTTTGTACATCATCTTTTGAAAGCCATGGTGATACAATTGCTCCTTTATCATTTGCACAAATCACATTTCCAAGGGCGGTATATTTTGAATCCAACACTCCGATATTTAGTCCCGTTTCTTTTTTTAGAAAATCATATTCTTCTGAATATGCAGTAGTGGGAAGTAGAATTCCGTTATTGTTTCCAACCATCAGTGCACCTAAAAGTCTAGTATTTGCTATTGAGGTGTATAACGGCGTTGCATCTAGATATTCAGCCAATTTCTCTGCTTTAGTTTCTGCAAAACCCATTGGCAAAAAAACAAAATCATCATTAACAGAAATGTATACTCCAATGTTAGGTCCACGATAAACATCGTACTTGTAAATATCCAACTATGGTATTTTCAAATCAAACGATATGAACGTAAGGGAATGTAAAGTAACAAAAAATATTAAACAACAACTGATCGCCTTGATTCATTCGTATTAAATCTGGTCTAGCTTTAAATAATATCTACATTAGAAGTCAGACATGCCAATAGCAGAGAACTTCCCTGAAGGCCTAAAGCCACTAGGAAAGATTTTGCACTCCGATGGAGAGCATTATCATGTTATGTGGGGTCCAGGAAAAGAAGGTGCCGAGGCGGCAAATAATGATGAAGTTAAAGCCGCATACAAGGCAAGAAATGAAGAGCTAGTACCTCTGGGTGTAAGTGGAACAATGGTGGCAGTGGACTGGGATTCTTGTGTAGCAGACGGTGCCTGTATTGAGGCATGTCCAGTACAAGTGTTTCAATGGTATAGAACCGAAAAAGACATTCCTGCAAAAGAAGCTGTAGGACAAACTTTTGAGGGCTCAGGAAGCACTGAAAAAGATCAGCGAGCGGATTACACAGACAAAGCAGATCCCATAAGAGAGCATGATTGCATATGGTGTATGGCGTGTGTTTCTGTATGTCCTCCTCAAGCAATCAAAGTTGATCAGTCAAACCAAGAACATCACGATAAAGCAGCTTAATTGAAACTATCTAAGTTTCTTCTACAATAAATTCTAAAATTATTTTTAAAACCACCAATTATTTCCATTCATTGGATTAGGTGAGATTAATTCTATCTAGCTTTAAATAATATTTGATTGATAATTTACACATGGCAGATTTAGTAATATCTGAAGATTTCTTCAACGAAGACCTCAAACCAGTTGGAAAAACAAGTCACGGTGATGGCGAGAACTTCCATTGGATTTGGCCTGTAAATACGGGAGAGAATGGTGCAGCATTTTCTGACGATGAGGTTAAAGCAGCATATGAAGCACGTGGAGAGAAACAAGTTCCTCTTGGCGTTCATGGCACTACTGTTGCAGTTGATTGGGATTCGTGTATTGCGGCAGGATCTTGCATGAGTGTATGTCCAGTTCAAACATTCCAATGGTATAGAACTGAACAAGACATACCAGCAGCAGATGTTGTTGACAAAACCTTCGAAGGTACTGGTCTTACAGAACAAGACGAAAGATTAGACAAAACTGACAAATCCATGCCAATCAGAGAACATGATTGTACTGTTTGCATGGCATGTCAGGAAGCGTGTCCAACAGGAGCTATTCTAATTGAACAAGCAAATGCTGAATGGCACGAAAAAGCAGCTGGTACTTTTGTAAAAATGGAAGGCGGCGGCAATCCACACGCACACGATTAAAGAAAACCATTTCTTTTTTCTTATTTTTCTAATTTCTTCATCAACAAATTTTAATCACTATATTTTATCGAACACTGCAGAGGTCGCCTAGTCCGGTAGGGCGCGGGCCTTGAGAGCCTGTGTTCGCAAGAACGCGGGGGTTCAAATCCCTCTCTCTGCGTTACTCTTCTAAACTAGCTAATTCTGCAAGGAGTGCAGATAATTGAATCTCTGGATTTGCTCCTACTAAAATTCTGTAGTCATATTTGGCAATTGATTCTAGGATTTGTGATAATTTCTTATGCTTAGATTTGAATACTGCGGAATTTAGATATTTCAAAAAGTCAGATTCACTCATCCCATAAACCTTGATTAGTTCTATCATTTTTTCTCTAGCATCAGAAATTTTTCCATCAAGGGCCATCTTTAGTACTGCATCAACATCAGTAGTTTTGGTTAAACCAGCTGAGGCTTTTACATGCTCATCTGTGATATCTCCTATACTTGCGGTTGCCTGCAACAAATTAATCGCATGTCTCATATCTCCTTCGGAGTATTCACAAACTGCCTTGAGTCCTTTTTTATCGAACTTTATCTTCTCTTTTTTTGCAATCTCGCCTAGTCTATCTATGACATCTTCTTCAGGTATAGTGGTAAATTTGAAGGCAGCGCATCTACTCTGAATTGGCTCTATTATCTTTGAGATGTTGTTAGCAATTAAAATAAAACGACAATACTGAGCAGTATCCTCAATAATTCTTCTCAGCGCAGTTTGGGCATCGTTTGTCATCTCATCGGCTTCATCTAGTATGATTAACTTGAATGGAGCATCTGCCATTCCTGCAAATCTCGAGAATTTTTTTACCTTCTCTCTTACCATTCCAATTCCTCTCTCATCAGACGCATTCAACTCTAGAGTGTATTCTTTAGCGTATTCTCCTAAAATTTGGTTTGAAATACACATTGCAGCAGTAGTTTTGCCAACCCCGGCAGATCCAGAAAATAGCAAGTGCGGCATGTCTGCGGGATTTGCGATCAATGCTTTTAGACTTCCAATTATTTCAGTTTGATTTACAATTTCTGAAAGTATCTTTGGACGGTACTTTTCAACCCACATTCCGGTTGCCGACATGAACTCAAAAATGCAATGCCCATTAATAAATCCGAATTGGTTATTGTATCATACCTCAAATTAAAATGCAAATTCTGCTTTTCATTTATGCGATCAGGCTCAAGTTAATTTAGATCAATTGATCTCACCAATTTGTAAAAAGAATTGATCGATCCGAAACTTGAGGATCTAAAAGAAAAGAGTGATCTCTAATGGATATAGAAAAAGTTGAAAAAGTACATTCGATTGGATACCGCCTAAAGGATGCTAAGTTTACTGTTGGTCAGGATTTCAAGTTTAACGTTGCTGGAGTTAAGGTTGAGGGTTCTCAAGGAGAAGTGAATAATATGCCACAATGGGTAGGGAAAGTACTATCTGAAAACAACCTAGGCTTACTTGATTCTCCAGATATGATTACTGAATTAAAACAAGCCTTATCTAAAGAAAAGATGGTAGGGGAGTATCAAATATCTACATTAGATCCACATTTTTACATCAAACTAAAAGAATCAATGAAAGAATTAGACAAAGATGATTTTGATAGAGTAGAAAGTATGATGCTTGAATTATTTAGAATGAGAAGAGGCAAGCTTGTAAAATTAGCTGATTCTATAAAACTAACTTCAGATCTTTATAATAAAATCACAATAGAGGAAAATATTTTTTACAAAACAATTTACGAGAACAGCAAAGAATTTGAAAACAAAATAAGAGGGGATAATGATGAGCAAAGTTCAAACTAGTACTTTCACAGATTCAGCATTATCAGATAAAGTAAAAGACTTTCTCCTTAGATTCAAGGATGGTAATGGGGAGTACAAGTATGTTGAAGCAATTGATCAGATGATGCCAAAAGATGCAAAATTCATCATAGTTGATTACAATGATCTGGTTTTAGAATCTGAAATTGAGAAAATGTTTTCCGAAAATCCTGACAGGATTTTTGATGCTTTTTCTCGTGCAAT
>JASFUC010000071.1:0-6613 GCA_050050475.1 Nitrosopumilaceae archaeon | reverse complement strand
ACTGAAATTATCACCAAGCTTGGTTCTGCTGAATTAGATGTGTTAGATGGTGCAGTTAAACCGTCACTTGACAAAGATGTATGGAAAGTGGCTGCATTTGATAGGATTCACGGAACCAAAAACCATGTTGTAGGTTTCTTGGAGAATTTTGGAGCCAACATCGGTGCTTTTGCTTCAACGTGGAGCTTTCATGAAAATGATTTGATTATTATCGGCTCAAATGATTCTGATATGGCCCTTGCTGCAAATACCCTGCGGAAAACTCAAGGGGGACTAGTAGTGGCAAATTCTGGGAAAATAGATGCATTGCTGCCATTATCACTGGCTGGAATCATCTCTACTGATTCATTTGAAAAAGTATCATTGAATTTTGAGAAAATCAATAACAGTATCGTTGACGCAGGGTGTAAATTTTCAAGACCTCACCTAATTCCATTATTCTTACCATTTTTGGCCTTACCATCAGTAAGAATACTTTCTAAAGGAATTGTTGATGTCAAAAAAAGGGAATACATCAATCCGATCAACTAAGTAATGTTAAAAAGGGGGATTCAGGGGATTGAAGCTGAATCTTAATGGCATCAATTCAACAAGGACCGAATGGACCTGTACTTGTTCTCAAAGAGAGCGCATTACAACAAAAAGGAAAAGACGCACAACAAAACAATATTGCAGCTGCTAAATTAGTAGCAAACTTGGTAAAAAGTAGCTTAGGTCCACGTGGATTGGACAAAATGTTGGTTGATTCTTTAGGAGACGTTACAATTACAAATGATGGCGCAACAATTTTGAAAGAAATTGATGTCCAACACCCAGCAGCAAAAATGATGGTTGAAATCTCAAAGACTGTTGATAATGAAGTTGGAGATGGTACCACTTCTTCGGTAGTTTTTGGTGGTACTCTGTTGGCAAAAGCAGAGGACCTTCTCAAAAAAGAAGTTCACGCCTCAGTTATTGTTGATGGTTACCAGGCAGCCTCTGAAAAGGCATTGGAAATTCTTTCAGAAATGTCAAAGAAAATCAAACCTGACGACAAAGAATCATTATTAAAAATTGCAGTAACCAGTATGGAATCAAAATTAATCTCAGAGGACAGCGATACGCTATCCAAGGTTGTGGTTGACGCTATCCTAAATGTTGCCACAAAAAAAGGCGAAACATATCATGTTGACCTTGATAATATTAAAGTAGAAAAGAAAACTGGTGGCTCTATACAAGATACACAAACTATCAAAGGTATAGTCTTAGACAAGGAAATAGTTCACAGTGGCATGCCAACTCATATTGAACATGCAAAAATCGCTCTTCTCAATACAGCCCTTGAGATTGAAAAAACTGAAATGAGTTCTGAAATCCGAATTTCTGATCCAACTCAAATGCAGATGTTCTTAGAAGAGGAAAATCGAATGCTAAAAACCATGGTTGATAAACTTCATGACATTGGATGTAATGTCCTAATTTGCCAAAAAGGTATTGATGACATCGCACAGCATTATCTTTCAAAGTATGGAATTTTGGCAGTTCGTAGAGTAAAAGAAAGTGATATGATAAAACTAGGAAAAGCAACAGGAGGTCGTGTATCGGCAAACCTCGAAGATCTAACCGAAAAAGATCTTGGATCTGCAAATCTAGTTCATCAAAAGAAAGTAGAATCTGACAAATGGGTTTTCATCGAAGGCTGTAAAAATCCTCAATCTGTAACTTTGTTAATCAGAGGTGGTTCTCAGAGAGTAGTTGATGAGGTAGACCGTTCTATTCATGATTCACTTATGGTAGTAAAAGATGTGATTGAAAAACCAGAAATTGTTGCCGGAGGTGGCGCACCAGAATCTTATATTGCATCACTTCTAAAAGATTGGGCTGATAATTTTGATGGAAGAGAGCAACTTGCAATCAAAAAATACGCCGAAGCCCTTGAGATAATTCCATTAACAATTGCTGAAAATGCCGGAATGGATCCAATTGATACTATGGCAAAACTTAGAGCAAAGCAAAGCCAGGGTAGAAAATGGACTGGAATTGATGCTAAAAATACCAAGATTGCAGATATGTTAGCAATTGATGTTGTAGAACCAATTGTAGTAAAGGAACAAATTATCAAATCTGCCACAGAGGCCGCTTGCATGATTCTTAGAATTGATGATGTTATTGCAAGTTCTGGCGCACCAGGCGGCGGCCCACCAGGACAATAATATTCATTTCTTAAGACTTAAGCCTGCTTATTCAATAGATTTTTCGTGCACAAAATAGGAATAGATCTTGGTGGAACAAAAATTGAGGGAATACTTCTTGATGGTTCTCTAAATGTGGTTCAGCGAAAAAGAGTTGCAACACCTCAAGAAAATTATGGTGAGATAATAAACCAAATATCTCTTCTTGTAAATGATCTTTCCAAAAATATAGATGATTTTTCTTTAGGAATATGCACACCTGGTGCAATCTCAAAACAGACTGGTTTGCTCAAAAATAGCAATACTCAATGTTTGATTGACCAACCAATAAGAGAGGATCTTGAACAAAAATTAGAAAGAAAAATTCTGATGGAAAATGACGCAAACTGTTTTGCAATATCAGAGGCCACTATGGGATGTGCCAAAAATCATTCTGTTGTTTTTGGTGTAATTATGGGAACAGGTGTGGGAGGAGGGATTGTTATTGATGGGAAAATTCATCATGGCAGAACTAATATCGCAGGAGAATGGGGACACCACACCTTACATCAAAATGGAAATCAATGCTATTGTGGAAAACAAGGGTGTGTAGAAACCTACATCAGCGGACCTGCATTAGAAAAAAGTTGGGAGCAAATTACAGGAAATAAACAATGCATACCTGAAATAATAGATTCAGACCATGCAATGTTTGGACAATGGAAAGAAAATTTTTTAGATGATTTTGGCACAGGTCTTGCAAATGTTATTGATATACTAGATCCTGACGTTATAGTCTTGGGAGGGGGGTTATCTAATATTGATTTTCTTTATTCTGATGGAATCAAACACGTATATGAAAAAGTATTCAGTGATATGGTCGATACGCCAATTTTAAAAAATAGCCTTGGGGACTCGGCAGGAGTATTTGGTGCTGCTTTGTTGGATTAAACTATCCAGAACACCCCTGGTGTGACCATCTTTTGCCTTAACGTAAGTATCAAACACGTGAAAATCCATGCTTAATTTGAAAATTTTTGATTATTGTTTGATTTCTGTCAATACACTTGCGTAGAATCAACATCTGATCCTATGGACATATCCGTATACTCTTCAGGATTCAGTGAATAACAAACCTTTACTTCAAATTGAATTACCTCTGCATCCTGACCTGACAATGATTTAATTTTCTCAGTTGATATTCTTTCTAATGTTTCTGACACTATTGAATTTTTTACCTGACTTTTTGTTGGCTCATCTGTAACAAAACTTACAGTTCCACGAAACTGATATCCTTTCAAACTTTGTTTGTTAAAAACTGCAATAGTTGTCCATGGGTTTGCCTTAAAATTTTTGTATGATTTGTGTTTGAAAAAATCAAGCCAATACACCACATTATCCTCAATTTTAAAGAAAATCCTTGGAGATACGTTTACAATATTTCCACCACTTGTAGTTCCCACCACAAAAACTCCTTGGTCTTCAATAAACTCCTTAATTTTATCCGGAATTTTTACCATGTTTTATATGAAATAAATTTGTATTAAAGTAGTTTTACTAAAATCAAAATTGAATCAATCTTGTGAATATTTTGATTGTATTTTTAAAATTTTATCTACAATCTCATTTACGTCTGCGCTCAATTCAGTACTTGCTAAAATTAAACCTGCACCTCCAATTGGAACAGTAATGCGATAAACTTTTTCATATTTTGCCATGGCAAATATCGGCTTTCCTATTTTGGTGCTATTTTTTTTCCTTGTGGACCATCTGTAAATTGCTTGAGACAAGGAGGTCTCAGTCTCCTCTCGTGTAAGATAGCTAGTCAACCCCGGCTTTGTCTTTTCGTATAATTCTCCATAGTCGTAAATCCCGACATAGCGAATTTTATCGTCGCAATCAATAATCTCGTCGCAAATCTTCTGGTATTCCATATGAGGAATTTTTCAGACTCAAATAATAATTACACCTAGATTTAGGCGCAATTCTCCTTTATTGAGGTTCAATAGTCGCAGGTGGCTTGCTTGAAATTGTATAGGTTACCCATGTTACATCCTCAATTTCATTTGTAATTCTGTTGCTCATTTTTTCTAGTAATCCATGTGGAAGTCTTGTCCAATCTGCAGTCATTGCATCAATTGAATCTACAACCCTTATCATCACAATATTTCCGTACTTTCTTTCATCTCCTACCACTCCTACTGCCTTATCATCTCCTACTGCAGCATATGCCTGCCAAACATTTTGGTACAGGTTTGCCTCCATCAACTCTTCTTCAACAATTTTACTTGCTAATTTACAAATCTCAAGTTTCTTTGGAGTAATTTCTCCAATTATTCTTACAGCAAGGCCTGGCCCGGGAAATGGATGTCTCATGAATAATTTTTCTGGCACCTGTAGAATTTTTGCAATTTCTCGCACCTCATCTTTGTACAACTCCTTTAAGGGCTCTAGGACTTCCAAATTTAGCCAATCTGGCAATCCGCCCACATTATGGTGAGATTTTATCACAGAGGCAGGACCTTTTGAAACTCCACTTTCAATTACATCTGGATACAATGTGCCTTGAGCCAACCATTTGAATGGGCCATTTTTTTCAGCAAATTCGGAAAACACTGAAACAAACTCTTCTCCTACAATCATTCTTTTCTTTTCAGGATCTTCTACTCCCTTTAGTTTACCCAGAAATGTTTCTCCAGCATCTACTGCAGTAAAATTCACTTTAAAATTATCCTTAAACATCTTCTCAATTTCTTTTGCCTCATCCAATCTCAAAAGGCCATTGTCAACAAAAACACACTTTAGTCTATCTCCGATTGCTTTATCGATTAGCAAGGCCGCAACTGTTGAATCTATCCCGCCACTTACACCACACAAAACATTTCCTTGAATTTTTGATAGCTTTTCTACCTCTGATTCGATAAATCCTTCCATTGTCCAGTCTTGTTTTGCTCCACATACCTTTAGAACAAAATTTTTGAGAATTTCAGATCCCTGTTCGGTATGGACTACTTCGGGATGAAATTGAATTCCGAAAATGGCTTTTTCATCAGAAGCAATGGCAGCAGCTTTTGCGCTTTCAGTATGACCAATTACTTGAAAACCTGGTGGAATTTCTTCAGCTTCATCTCCATGACTCATCCATGCTCTTACTGATTCACCTACCCCACTTAGGAGATCTTTATCGTTGTCTATTGTGAGCAATGATGAGCCATACTCTTTGTTTGCCCTTTTTACTTTTCCACCATAATTGTTTACAATTAATTGATGACCATAACAAATACCTAGAAGAGGCAAACCAATATCAAAAATTCCCTTAGAGGGAGTTGGGGCATCTGAATTATACACGCTAGATGGTCCTCCAGAAAAAATAATTCCCTTGGGATTGTGTTTTTTTAATTCTTCTAGTGAAATGTCATATGGCACAAGTTCAGCATAGACTGAAAATTCTCTTATTCTTCTGCAGATTAGGTGGCTGTATTGTGAACCAAAATCTAAAACAACTATCTTGTCCATTTAATCACTTTTTGATATTTTCCAGCATTCTTGTCAGAGACCAGCCTGCTGTGTTAATAATTTCATTTACTCGCTCCTTTTCTTTGTAGTTTTTGATAATTATTTCTCGAATGTCTGAGCCATTTTTGTTAATTACGTAATCTATGATGGAATCTTTTTGTATTTTTCCATTATCTGCATCAATGGAATCTTTTCTTTTCATTTCTCCAAGAATTCTATCAAGGAAAAATGATTTGAAGGGGGCGATATCTTCTGAAATTTTCATATCATTTTCTAAAATTATCTCAACTTGTTGTGGAGATACAAAGGCATTAGCAATGACTTTGCCTTCATTTCCACTAGTAATAGGAATGGATTTTTTTTCGATATTGGGTTTCTCCTCAGGAGTCTTTTTTGTAGTATCTAATGAGGATGCTTTTGTAAAACTTGATTCTTTGAGCATGGAATCTAGCACTAAAAGTCGTTTTTCAAGAATTTCAATGGCTTGAGTATGCTTGTCGATTTGTTTGACCAAATCTTCTCTCCAACTGGCAATCTCTTTGATTTGCTCCTCAGATGATCTCATGTTTGGACTCAAGTAGATATGGGTATTAAATGCATTCTAGGTAATTATGATATCTAGATTGCTGTATTGGATCTTTTTAAATCCGGGTATAGGTTGAGATGTAGTCAATAACTCTGATTTTGTTTTTGTTGAAAGCCACTCTAAAAGGAATTTTCCTTTTCTTAGTTTTTTTAATTTGATTTTTCTCTCTGATTGCTTTGTGTTTGAAAACTTGCCAATTCTTTTCCCAAAGTCCATACCAAACAAAACAATCTTTTTTGCATTAAAATAACTTGCAAGAAATACTGCCCTATCTCCATCTGTAAACCCCCCAAAATTTTGTATTTTACCAAATGGCTTTGTTTGAGTTGATCCTATCCAGTTTTTGAAATTTTTTACAAAA
>JASFUC010000070.1:0-6626 GCA_050050475.1 Nitrosopumilaceae archaeon | reverse complement strand
ATGAAAATCAAGGAATTCAATTTACTATAGTTTATGATCCCACAAAAATTAAAGATTTCATTCCACATGCAATTCTTACCTGGATTGATGGAAATTTACAAAAAACTTTAAGCAATTTAGAAAAAAATTTTTCTGAGTCTTTTTTACAAATTCCATTTATCGCAAAAAATCAAATTGTCTTATTCATGTATAGTAAAGATATTTTCAGTATGGATGATTTGACTCAAAAAATAAGAAATGAAAAAAATATAAAATCAGCTGATCTTTTTATTCCCAAAAAAATAGCTTTTCTAAATGAATGGCTATCTTTGGCAATAAAAGAATTGAAAAAATCACCTACACTTCATTTGATGTATCAAACAAATTAAATAACATCATAATTTTTGTCTTGTAATGAAAAAGAAAAAGATCTTTGAGGGAAAAATTTTAGGTCTCAGTGTTTACGATGGTATTATTGAAGGTAGAAAAGTAAAGAGAGAAATGATAGAGCATAGAGGAGCTGCAGCTATGCTTGCCTTTGATGAGGATGACAAAGTAATCCTTGTTAAACAGCATCGGTTTCCACATGGATTTGTTTTAGAGATTCCTGCAGGGACTCTTGAAAAAAGGGAAAAACCCTTGACGTGTGCTTTCAGAGAACTTGAAGAAGAGACTGGATATAAGGCAAAAAAAATGACTCCATTAATTTCCTATTATCCTTCAATAGGTTACAATACTGAGATTATCCATTGTTTTGTGGCTACGGGATTGAAAAAAATTGCCGATTTGAGTTTGGATGATGATGAGATATTATCTGTGGTAAAGATTAGTCTTAAAAGATTAATTGGGATGATAAAATCGGGAAAAATTCAAGATTCTAAAACAATTTGTGCAGTCTTAACATATGCAGCCAAAAAAAAATTATTCTAATTATTCATTGTATATTGGTTTTACAAGGTCTACAACATCTGCCCAAGATTTTGCAATTCGTTCAAACATATACACTATATCAAGAAAATCAATTGGAATTTGTTTTTTACTTTCAATAGTAGATCTGAGACCGGAAAGGTTTTCTTGAAATTCTCTATGAGATGCAATAGCCTCGATAGCTAGTATCCTATCGGGTGTGGTAAATGCGTTAATTGATTTTTCTGCCAATCCCCCAAAATTTTGCACAACTAAAAATATTTTTTTCAAAAGGTCTTTAGGTAGAGATGAGTTGTAAATGAAACCTGCCAATTCCACAATAGTATCTCCTGCATTTTCTAAAAGATTGGCAGCTACTCTGTAATCTAGTACGTCAATGTTTTCAAGATTAAATATATTGGCTAATCTTTTATCAACAAGTGTACTCCTAATTAATCGAACTAAAAGAAAATATTGTCTATTTACTTCAACGTCTCTTTTAGCTAAGGTTTGTAAATTTGATTTGTCATCTGATATCAAACCATTAGAAACATCATCATACATTCCCAGCGCAATAGAACTCATTCTTTTAAGAATTTTTTCAGGATTCAGTGTTGTAGTATCTAAAAGAAATTGCATGTTAATTTTTGATGCATCTTCTTCAATAATCTCCATTCCAACTAAACGTCTCATAGAATTTCTGATTTTTTCTCTATCTTCTCCAGGGATTATAGATTTTGAATTAATTTGAATTATATCGTATCCTAACAGGTACGCACCTGTAATGTCTGCCACAATATTTTCTTCTTTTGGTAGAGGGTAAGAAATTACAAGTTCTTTTGTAGGTTTGCTTTCTTTGTTTGCAGAAATTGAAAGGGTGTCTTGTCCTGTTTCAATTTCTACTTGACTGCTTTTATCTAATTTATTGGCATCAACCCATTCCTTTGGAAGAGAAACTAGAATGCTACTTCCAATTTTTTGCAGGCGTCGAATAAATTTAGTCAATTTATACTAATTTAATTAATTTAAGCCATATTCTTATATTTATTGTTAAATTTAAATTCAGATCAATGGAGGCGATAGCATTTTGTCCTGCACATATTACAGGTTTTTTCAAAGCACATTTTGAAAATGAAGGTTCGCCGGAAAATCTTGGATCTATGGGAGCTGGATTTTCTATCAAAGAAGGTGTTACTACCAAGGTTATCATCTCTTCAAATGATAAAGAACATTCCAATTACAAAATTTCCACGGAAGGTTTTCAATCCGATAAAACCGATGTTTCTGAATTTGTATTAAATGAATTTTTAAAGACAGGAAAGTTTAACAATTTTTATTTTGAAATACATCATAAAATTTCAATTCCTGTTGGATATGGTTTAGGATCCAGTGGAGCTGTTGCTCTATCTTTAGCATATGCATTAGACAAAGTTCTTCAAACAAAATTAAATCCAGATGAAATAGGAAAAATTGCTCATAATGCAGAGGTTAATTGTAAGACAGGATTAGGAGATGTTTTAGCATCATTTCATGGAGGTTTTGAAATAAGGATAAAACCTGGAGCTCCAGGTATAGGACATGTGGAAAAAATTGATACTAATGACATTTCAGTGATTATGATTTGTTTTTCTCCAATTTCCACAAACAAGTTCATTCAAGATCAATTATCTAAGATCAATGGTCTTGGTGGAAAAATGGTAAATCAATTACTTGAATCAAAGAATTATGAAAATTTTCAAGACATGTCGTTGGAATTTGCAAAATATGTTAATGTAATGACTCCTAGAATGGAAAAATTAATTGATGAATTATCCAATAACGGGATTAAATGTGGAGTAGCATTATTTGGTGAAACCATATTTTCAATGATTCCAACAGAATTTGAAAATAAGGTTTTGGAAATTTTCAAGAAATATCCTGAAGGAAAAATTATTACATCACATCTGGATACTGACGGAGCTAGAGTTCTAAATAATTAATTGAATCTTAATGTCTCTAATTCCAAAATCTCATCCAAGAGCAAAGTCTCTATTAATTAGAGAAAAGCTTGTGTCAGGATTTGACCAAGGATTAGTAGCAAAAGAAGGGCTTCTAGCTCAAGGCAGAGGAGAGGCTTTTGATTATCTGCAAGGAGAAAAAACTGGAAGGTCAGCCAAATCAGCAATCAAAGCAGCAGCTGCTCAAATAATTCTTGCAGATTTGCCTGTGATTTCGGTTAATGGTAATATGGCTGCTTTGTGCCCAAAAGAAATAGTAAAACTGGCCAGAAAAACGGGTGCAAAAATTGAAGTTAATCTGTTTTACACTAATGAAAAAAGGAAAAAAGCCATAATTAACACACTAAAAAAATTTGGAGCAAAAGAGATTTTGGGGACAGATTTTGCGTCAAAAACAATCCTATCTGGAATAGATTCAGCTAGAAGATTTGTTGACAAAAATGGAATATTTTCTGCAGATGTAGTAGTAATTCCATTAGAAGATGGAGATAGAACTATGGCTCTAAGAAAAGCTGGAAAGAGAGTGATTACTTTTGATCTAAATCCTCTGTCAAGGACTTCACAAACGGCACACATTACAATTGTAGATAATGTTACTCGTGCTATGGATTTACTAATTGAGAATTGTGAAAAACTATCAAGAAAAAATGCAAATCACCTCAAAAAAATTGTATGTGACTTTGATAACAAAAAAAATCTCTCTCAAAACATTGAAGAAATAAAAAATAACTTAACTAAGAGGGCAAAAAATGCATAATTCAACTCAAGACATATTAAAAATGAAAAAAGAAGGGCAGAAAATTTCTGTTATTACAAGTTATGACTATACTCTTGCTTCGTTGTGTGATAAAGCTGGAATTGATGTACTTCTCGTAGGAGATAGTGCGGGAATGGTAATGCTTGGCTATGAAAATACAATTCCAGTAACAATGGATCAAATGTGTATGTTTACAGGAGCAGTAAGTAGAGCAAGAACTAATTCATTGCTTGTGGCAGATTTGCCATTCATGTCATATCAAGTAAATATTGATGATGCAATAAAAAATTCCGGGAGATTAATTAAGGCAGGTGCAGATGCAGTAAAACTGGAAGGTGGAACTACAATGGCAGAGACAATCAGTGCAATTGTTGATGTTGGGATTCCAGTGATGGGACATATTGGTTTGCAACCACAAACAACAATGCTTTCTCAAGGATACAAAGTTCAAGGAAAAACAAAAGATTCTGCTTTGAAATTGATAGATGAAGCAAAAGAGCTGGAAGAGGCAGGTGTATTTAGTATTGTATTAGAAATGGTAGGCCATGAAGTTGCAGAAATAATATCTGAGACTGTAAGTATTCCTACAATAGGAATAGGTTCAGGAATTGGATGTGATGGCCAGGTTCTTGTTGTTCAAGATTTACTTGGAATGTATGATAAACTCAAACCAAAATTTGTAAAAAGATACATGAATTTATCTGAAGACATAGTAAAGTCTGTTGAAAATTACAAAAAAGACATTGAATCAGGGATATTTCCCGGTCAAGAAAATTGGTTTTCTATGGATTCTGAAGAATTAAAAAAATTACGAGAAGAAATTGGCAGGTAAAAAAAAGCCTACAAAAAAAAATCATCCTTCTTTGGACATCGTAAGTTCGTCAGGGGTTGAATTATCTGGGAAAAAAATTGTTCTGTGTGTTGCAGGAAGTGTAGCGGCTTACAAGGCAATAGAATTAGCAAGGTTGTTGATGCGTCATGGGGCAGATGTAACTTGTGTTGCAACAAGTGCTGTTACAAAATTGATACAGCCAGAGTATTTCAAATGGGCTACGGGTAATGAAGTAATTACAAAACTAACTGGAGAGCTTGAACATATTAAATTGGCTGACTACAATCAGTCTGATTTGATAATAGTTTATCCTGCGACAGCAAATACTTTAGGAAAATTGGCTAATGGTATTGATGATACTCCAGTATCTACCATTCTTACAGTAGCCTTTGGATCAAAAATTCCTATTATGATGTGTCTTGCGATGCACGCATCAATGTATGAAAATTCTGCGGTAAAGAAGAATATTGATTTTTTAAAAAATAAAATCGATTTTGTTGAACCACAAATGATTGAAGGAAAAGCTAAGGCTTCAGAACCTGAAGATGTTCTAGAGTATGTTTTAAAGAAATTTGGATCCTCATCAATCTTAAAAAATAAAAAAATCTTAATGACTGCTGGACCAACCATTGAATATATTGATCCAGTTAGAGTAATTACAAATCAAAGCTCAGGAAAAACTGGTGTTTTATTAGCTTCAGAATTTATTTCAGCTGGGGCAAAAGTTACTTTAGTGTATGGTCCAGGGTTAGAAACACCACCTAGAGGTACCAAAGTAATCAAAGTGTCTACCGGAAAGGAAATGTTTGATTCAGTAAAAAGAGAAATGAAGAAAAAATTTGATATTGTAATAATGGCTGCAGCTGCTGCAGATTATACCCCTGAGAGTCCTAGCAGAAAAAAGATCAAAAGTACCCAAAACAAAATCAAAATTAATCTCAAAAAGGCACCAAAAATAATTGACGAAATCAAAAAAATTCAAAAAAATGTCTTTTTGGTAGGCTTCAAGGCAGAAGCAGATCTCTCAAAAAAAGGTTTGATAAAATCTGCTAAAAAAAAATTACAAGAATCTAATGCAGACATGATTATAGCTAACGATATTGGTTTCAAATATAAGAAAAATTCCAATAATAATGAGGTTTTGGTTATAGATTCGGACAAAGTACGCTCCTCAGGATGGAAAAAGAAGGAAAAAATTGCAAAATTTATTCGAAAAGAAATTGAACGTAAACTAAAATGAAAAAATCAGAACTTAGAAAACTAATTGCCAGATACCAAGAAATTCAAGCAAAAATAAAAAAATCTCATAATGAAACATTAAAAAAAGAATTAGAAGAAATCGAACACAGATATTTTCATGAAACAGGAAATAATCTTGAATCAGAATTACAAGAAAAACTTACATGAATTATCAAAAAGGAAAAAATGATTTGAAATTTAATCCAACAGATTACAAGAAAAGAAATATTACAATATGGAATGAGATGGCTCCCCGTTACCATAAACGATGGGCAAGTGTTAGTCAGGGCCCATTTGCAAGCACCTCAAAATTGGTTCAATTATTAGATATAAAAAAAGGTGATAGAGTTTTTGACCTTGCATGTGGTACAGGAGTAGTTACAAAAAAAATCAGACAAAAGGTTGGACATTCAGGATTTGTTATAGGTGGAGATACATCATTTACAGCAATAAAGATCGCAAAAATATGGAATGATAAAAATTTAAACTTGAATTTTGTAAACGTAGACGCTGAAACCTTCCGTTTTTCAAAAAAATTTGATGTGATAACGTGTCAATATGCATTATTCTTTTTTCCAAATGCCCAAAAAGCACTAAAAAACATGAAAAAACATCTACAGAAAGAAGGAAAGTTAGGCATAACAGTACATGGTGGAGCCCAAAAAGTTCCTTTTTTTAGTAGTATTTTTGATGCAGTGACAAAATTTATTCCTGATTATGTTCCACCGGGCTCTCCTGATTTAGATAGATTTGGAACAAAAACGGCTTTGAAAAAGGAAGTAAAAAAAGCAGGATTTTCAAAAATTAGTGTACAAGATTTTAATTTCAATTTTAATCCCGGAAAATTTGAAAACTATTGGCAAAATTACCTAAAGTATCTTGCCAAGCCATTAAAAGAAAAATTAGATGCTCTTGA
>JASFUC010000069.1:0-6638 GCA_050050475.1 Nitrosopumilaceae archaeon | reverse complement strand
TATGTTAATACCTCTTTTACTTCATTTCCATTAGGGTCAATCAGTATCAAAGTAAGGAGAACATTTGGTTTTGTTTCACCTAAAACTAAAACTGATTCTCCTGGTTCATAACTTGTTTTGGTGGTGGCAATCCTTATTTCTCCAGAACCTGTTTGAAGTCCTACGGTAAATGTTTCGGTACTTTTGGCACTTCCTTTACTTACTACAGCAGAATAAACTCCAGAAGAAAATCCCTTAAGGTCTAAAATATGGTTATTGGTTCCGTCAGGTTTAAGGGTGATGGGAATTGCTTCTCCTTTTGGCTTATCTGATGGATCAATGATTAAGAGATTGACAACTTCAGAAGGTTTTCCTGTAAGAGTTATTATTGCTTGATCCGATGATTTGTAATTAAGCTTGTCAAACTCCACGTTAATTGGAATTGAGGGAAGTTCTCCCAAACCTACATAGATAAATTCTTTGTATTTTCCTTGAGTTGCAATTAGTGTCCATGTTCCTTCTTTATCTATATTGGCAGTAGTTTTGTATTCAAAATTTACAACTCCTGATTTACCAACCTCGAAAATGTCTGAAACAATTTCGATTCCTAAGGGGTCTTCAAGAACCAATTCTAGTGATTGATTGGGCAATACAGTTCCATTAAATCTCATAGTCTCGCCCGGTTCAAACCTTATGTCTGTAGGTGCAATTACTATTACTTTGGATGACTCTACAGCCCATGTTTGGTCTATACTTTGCCTTCCATCTGTAATCTCAGCTGAGTATCTTCCAAAAGGCGTATCTAGAGGAACAATAATTGGCTCATCTAATTTCCAGACACCTTTTGCATTAACTTCGGCTGTTCTTGTGTTGATTACTTTACCTTCTGGATCTTTGATGGATGCAGTGACTGCGCTCCCGGGGGTTGCAGTACCTGAAATCTCTAAAAAGTCCCCCCTATGCATGATTTCCGGAATTCCTTTTATGGTTAGCTGTACAGATTCTGAATCTGGAATCTGTGTCCCTTTGTCACCTAGTATTAGGCTAATTTTCTTTTCATTTCCAATCTTATCTGTGACAAGAAAATCTACTCGTTCAGATTCTTGATTATCTGGGATCTGAAATGTAGTTATAAAATGGCCTTTATCATCTGTGTAAAATGAACCCAATTTTTTTGCGTTTATTGAGAATTCAAAATTCGTAGAGGGCTCAAAGTTATCTCCAGTTACTCGAATGTCTCCTCCCACATTTGGCTTATCGGGAATGATTCTGAAGGAAGAATCTTCTAAAATTCCCTTACTCGTATCGGTATTGGATGATAGTGAAACTTTTTCTGCCAAGTCTTCACTAATAGATTTCCCGATAGCAATCTGTCTGCCATTTTTATCTAAAGCCTTCCAATTAATGCCAGGCTGAGCCTTGTCTGTTGTAACTCCAATCTTTACTGAGTCATTTGTTTTTAACACATCTGATGATGTAAAAATAATTACACCCTGTGGGGTTTTTTCACCTGTCCATCTATTTTCACTTTTGAATGATTCAAAATTATAATCACTGCTCAACCAAATTCTCAAGGATTTTACTTCTTCATTTCCTTCGTTGGTGAATTCTATGATTGTGCTTTTCTCAAATGATATGCTCTCTACATTAACTTCGTCCTCTCCATAAACATCGTTGGGAATTAATGTTAAAGAGATTGAAAAAACCAAAATTAGTGAAAGGTAAATTCCTCTCATAGAGGATTTGTTCATGGGTATTTTCTGCCGCATCTCTCAATTAAACCTTAAACGATATTTTCTGTCTTTGAATTTCTACCTTGAGTATTTTTCATAAGAAAACTTCTTTAATCTTGTTTTTTGGGCTTCTGGAATTTATCCAAATCTGTCTTGATTCCTGCATTTTGATATTGTCTAATCCTTTCTGCAATGAGCCGATAAAGGGAACGAAATTGGTCTTTAGTTTTATCTGATAGAAAATCTGTCTGCCCCAGGGCAATTTTTTCGCAGATATACCTTGTAATCTCCTCATTGTCAAACTCTCCCCAATCGTCTTCTTTGTGTTCCTCCCATATTGCTCTGATGTTCTCCAACACTCCTTTCTTTTCTTTTGAAATCACGTCTTCAGGGGTTAGGTTGGAGTATCCTTCATGCCTAAGCTTGATTTCATAAGTTTGGTTAACTGCATGCAAATAATCCTCAAGAACAAGATAGTCCTCAATTGATTCTATGGTTTTTCCTTCTTTTTCGAAAAATATTGATTGTATAGGAGAAAATTCATTTGATGCTAACTGGGATGAAATTTGTTTGGATTCCTCTGTATTGTCCAACAGAATAAACGTGTTATAGCCATGATTTCTATAAAATATGGCCAGTGGAAGAACTGCATTTTTGTTAAAAGCCGCTATGATGTTCAGTGGATTCATTGATATGTTTGGATCCTGTAAGAATTTGTCAAATGAATTAAGATACATTGAATCGGACATTGTTTCTACGATAATTACTGGACGCGAATTTGAACCAATTTCCCTATCTGTCATGGATTCTACCAAACCACGTGAAAGTCCATATAGAATTGGTGTGAGGGTTTTGTCATCTGCATTCCAATAATCGTAAAAAATTCTACTCAGATGTTTTCTTTTGTCCAGTTCTACTACCAACAAATTTCCTGGAGTGTAATCAAATATCATAAATGGGGAGTGTGTTGCATATAGGACTTGATTAGATCCTGCTAGGCTTTTCAACAAATCCGATATTCCCATTTGTTGAGTTGGATGAAGATTTCTTGCAGGCTCATCCAAAAGCAATATTGCTTCCTTTAATTCTGCTCTTTGGGTTTCTGCTGCAAAGTTTACAATAAAAGAAAAAGTCCATTTGAAACCTTCTGCTCTTCGATTTAACAAACCTGTATTAGTTACAGTACCATCCCTGTGAACATCGGAAATTACAACACTCATTATATTTCCAGGATTGTATCTTAAATCAACGTGGATGGGATCCCCCTTCCATGCAGGGTTTAACTTTTTTGTTAGTCTGTTACTGGCTGCATTTAGAAGTTTGATACATCTTGATGGACTGTCTTTTACTTCTTCTAATTCGTTAATATCTAACTCTGCCAAATAAAACAAATTTCTTACCGTCTCTGCTTTATCAAATTCTTCAATGTATTCGATTGATTCTCCCCTTTCTCCTTTTTCTTCTCGAATGTACTCGTTAAGATTTATGTTCCCATAGATTTTCTTATAGTCTGAAAAATAGACGAATCTGGGATGCAATTGAGATGACAAGAAATTCTCCAGAGCCGTTTTCTCGCTTCCTCCTGAAAGTAAATTTGAAAATTGATTCTCCGAACTAGAATAGATCTTCTCCCATTCCTCGACTACTTTTGGATCCTGTACGGCAATTACGTGGAATTGATTGTTAAATTCTGCAAATCCAGTATCAAAGCTTTGTTGATTTTTTGGGGGAGATTCCTCAAAAAATTTTGTGTTAATTTGAATTCTAAGATGATTGGGAATTGTGTCTAGAAACTCCAGTATTCTTTTTGTAAAGTTTTCCCACGAATTCAAACCACCATCTGATTTCTCACTGACTTTGATATTGTCAAATGAGTATTGAACTTCGGGTCTTTTGTTTGTTCTAAATAATTTAATCTTATGAATTTCTGGTAAATTCGGAAATTTTTCTTTGATAAGTGCTGTTTCATTTGAGCTTAGTTCAAACTCTCCTTCTGCCAGACGAATTTCTTCTTTAAGCTCTTCGTCCATTTCATCGCAAAGATCTAATTCAGAAACTCTTTCTTCTTTATTCAATAAGGTTAATGCTTGTAAAATTGTCGTTTTTCCGCTTTCATTTCTACCGACAAATGCTGCCAAGTCACCTACAGTTATTTCACCTGAATCATGAATGCAACGATATGCTCTAACCCTAAATTTTCTGAGTCGCATCTAGCGATACTTAATCGCCTACGATTTAACTCATTCGTCAAATTTCTCATGACATTTAATTTTGCTAAATAGATATAGGGGAATTTCTTTTCTAAAACCAAATTGGCAAGGGGAGTAACTTATGTTGTCTATGTTTTACCTGTAGTTTTTTCTGTAATTTTTGGGTCGATAGTGATGGCAGACATCCTTCAAGATCCGGGACGAGATCTTAACTTTATGAGATTTGGAGAATTTGAAGGATTTTCGAATAATGATTCTATTGAAATAATTGGTCTGAAAAACCAGTATTCTTCCTCTGAACCTGTCCAAATTCAAGTCATAGTTGATGATTCTTCATTTACATGCGGAGATCTATATGTGACAATCTTTGCCGATAACGGTAAAAATGCAGTAACTCAAAGTGGATATTTTGAACAATGTTTTGATGCTGATAATAGGTTTTTACCCATTAATGAGAGGTTTTCCGAAATAGTGGATGCTCCTGGACAGTATGAGATTGTTGCCCAAATTCTTGACCAAAACCAAAAGAATAGTATAACTACAAGTGAGAAATTTATTGTTAAATAGGGATGAATTATTTTATGGTAAAAATTAATAAAAAATTGGTGGTATTATGGTAAAGAAAAAAAGTTCTCCTGAAGAAGAAGCTGCAAAAATAAAGGCTGAGATTGATGTTCTCAAAGAGAAAGCAAAAATTTTAGATGCAAAACCAACAAAAACAAAAAAGACAACAACGAAAGAAAACAAACCAAAGAAAGAAAAAACCAAGAAAGCCCCAAAGCCAAAAAAGACAACAAAGAAAGAAGAAAAAACAACAAAAAAGACAACAAAGAAAGAAGAAAAGCCAAAAAAAGAAAAAACCAAGAAAGCCCCAAAGCCAAAAAAGACAACAAAGAAAGAAGAAAAAACAACAAAAAAGACAACAAAGAAAGAAGAAAAACCACCAAAACCAAAAAAATTAACTAAAAAAGAACTAGAGGAAATTAAAAGAGAAGAAGAAAAAACACTAGAAGAAGAATTAGAAGAACAATTAACTGAAAATGAAATTGAAAACTTTCAGATCGAAAAAGTCGATATGGAAAGATTGACCGCACGTGTTTGTGATATTTTAGCTGAAAAAGAATCCGATGGGATGTTTCAAAGTGAATTATGGAAGAAACTCAAACTTACTAGCAGAGATGGTTCGCGTCTTGCATTAAAACTAGAAAGAATGGGAACAATTAACCGTGAAAAAATTCTAGAGAAAGGCCGTTGGACATACAAACTAATTCTAAAGAAAACTCCGATTAGTACTCAATCAATAGAAAACTCGCCTTGCTTGGTCTGTCCAGTAGAACAAAAATGTTCGCTAGAGGGAGAAATTAGTCCAAAAACCTGTCAATTAATTGAAGACTGGGTAATTGCTGAAACAAAAAAACCCTCGAAGGCCAAATGAGATTACAAGATGCTCGGCGAGATTACTATAGAAATCTAGCTCATGAACAAGGTTTTCGTAGTAGAGCTGCCTACAAACTAAAAGAACTAAATCAGTCTTACAGACTAATTGGTCCCGGATTTTACGTGCTTGATCTTGGATGTGCTCCTGGCGGATGGACACAAATGGCCGTAAAACTAGCAGGGAACAAAGGAAAAGTCATGGGTGTTGACCTTTCCTATGTTGAAGAAGTTCCGGGAGCTCATATCATACGCGGAAACATTGAAGACGAATCTTTAGTCGATGACATTATGGAATATTTTGGACGTAAAGTTAATGCAGTAATTTGTGATCTTTCGCCTCATGTGTCTGGAAATTGGAGTATTGATCATGCAAAACAAATTTCCTTAAACTATGATTGTACAAAGATAATGGATAAAGTATTAATGCATAAAGGAAATGCAGTCTTCAAGGTATTTGATGGGGAATACTCTATGGAGTTTCGGGATTTTGTAAAAAAGAAATTTGCTCGAATAAACCTCACAAAACCTCCAGCAAGCAGAAAGCAAAGCAGTGAATTATACTATGTTTGCTTAGGTTATACTGGCTAATCAGAGAACATACTTGTTATTTCTTTTATGTTTGCATCTGTCCTAAATCCTGTTGGGTTAAATGATGTGGGGCTTGCAACAAATCCTTTATTCTTCAATTTTTCAATTATTTTTTCTAGTTTTGGAGGTGATGATTTCATTTTTGAGGCCAACTCATCTAAAGTATAATAAACTCCTGGAATTTCTGATTCAGATACACACTTTCTAAGAGATTTTTCACATTTTTTATCTACACTTAATTCAGAAATTTTTAAAATCATTTCATCTACAAATTCTTTATCAAAAATTTTATCAACCCATAATGGGCCGCCAATATTATTTTGAGACTTGCAAATTTCACAAGTTTCTGATTGGTTTTTTACCAGTTTACGATTTCCACAACTTTTACAATGTATGATATATCCAAGATTTTCTTTTTGATCTGGCCTATTGTACACTTTCACATAGATGCGATAATAGTGCATATTGCTTTCCACATAAAGGGGGTTAATGTCCAAACCTAATCTTCCTGACACAGATCTTAGGCATCCAAGAATCAATCTAATGGCAATTTCGTTTCCATATTCAGTCCTTATTGGAATTCCTCCGTATTTTCTCTTACAAGCATTTTGAAACAGACCATTTAGGACCTGCAAATCTGTGGCAGTACACGAGAGAATTCCCCCATGCATTGTTGCCCTCAAACCACAAT